>JBDKVE010000179.1:0-12939 GCA_039679345.1 Anaerohalosphaeraceae bacterium | reverse complement strand
TCCGGAAGATGTCAAGGAAACGGCGATGGTCCTTCAGGATATTCTACACCTGCCCGGCCCGGAAATCTGCAGGCTCGTCTATGAAAGCAAAAATCAGGGTTATGTCAAAATCCAGACCGGCATTGACCTGGCCCAGCGCGAGGCCATCTCAAAAGCAAAACTGACCGGTGTGGGCATCCAAAGCCAGTGGCGCCGCTATTACCCGATGGGTACGTTGACCTCGCATATTGTTGGTTTTGCCGGACAGGATGGCAAAGGGCTGGCCGGCCTGGAACTGAAATATGAGGGAATTCTCAAGGGGACCGACGGCAAAGAAGTAGTCTTGGTTGATGTGGATCGAAGTCCCATCGGCTATCGCCCCGATTTATATACGCCGCCGATGCACGGACAAAATATCATCCTGACCATTGATTCCACCATCCAGCAGTTTGTCCGTGCGGCCCTGTTGGATAAAATGAAAGAGTACGAAGCCGAATCCGCCATCGGCATTATGATGGACCCCACTACCGGGGCGATTCTGGCGATGGTATCACTGCCGGATTTCGACCCGGACCGCTTTAATACCGAAAAGGCCGATCATCTCAAAAACCGTATCTTGACCGACCCTTACGAGCCGGGCAGCATTATCAAACCCATTGTTTCGGCTATTGCGCTGGATAGCGGAGCCATTGGCTATCGCGAGGTCTTTTATTGCGAAGATGGCTACTGGGGCAAATACCGCATCGGTGAATTCGGCAATCACCGCTACGGCAATTTTACCGTGCGTGAAATTCTCATCGAATCCAGCAACGTCGGTATGGCCAAAATCGGTCTCAAAATGGGTCAGAAACGACTTTATGAAGGCCTTAAGCTCTTTGGTTTTGGCAAGAAAACAGAAATCGACCTGCCGGGCGAAGATCCCGGCCTGCTCTATCCTGTGTCCAAATGGAGCGGATACAGCGTCACCCGTATCCCCTTTGGCCATGAAATCCTGGTCAATGCAATTCAAATGCTGCGAGGCTATGCAGTCCTGGCCAACGGCGGCAGCCTGGTCACGCCGCATGTCGTCAAAGCCGTCGTGGATTCACAGGGTAATATCACGAAACTGCATGAACCGGCCGGCAATACCGGCTTTATCATTAAACCCGAAGTCGCCCACTGGATTGTCCGCAATGCCCTGACAGGCGTGGTCAATGAAGGCACCGGCGACAAGGCCGCTCTCGAAGGCATTCAGGTCTGGGGCAAAACCGGTACGGCTAATATTGCATTGCCTACCGGCGGGTATGATACCTCCAACTATGTCGCCTCCTTTATTGGCGGTGCCCCGGCCGTAGATCCGAAAGTGGTGGTGATGGTGTCAATTCGCAAACCCAACCGGGCATTGAATAAAGGCTACAGCGGCGGACGCGTCGCCGCACCGGTTGTGGGGGAAATTCTTAAGAAAACCATGCCCTACCTCGAACAGGGAATATAGGCCGCTTACGGGGCAGTCGTTTTGGTTCCGATAAATCCCGCCTGATGACACAACCGGATTATTTCCCGTGCCAGCGGAGCGGCGTCTTTGCCTCCGCTTTGTCCTTCTTCGACGACCACCGCCAGCGCAATCGCCCGTCCCGCCGAATCGGTGACAAACGCTGCAAACCATGCATTGAAAGGTCGTTCCGTGGATCCGGTCTTGCCGAAGATGTTCAATCCCAGTTCATTCAGTCCGCTGTCGGCAAAGGCCTCATACGCCGACCCGCCTCGTTCGTTGACCACCGCGTGCATCCCATCATACAGTACCCCCAGATTTGCCGCATGGATGGGGATTCTGCGGGTTTGTTGACTATTCATCGGATCGTCAGAGTCAATCACCAGCCGCGGCGGCTTATATTCCCCACGACGAGCCAGCGCCACATAAGCATTGGCTACCTGAAGCACGGTAGCACGAAGATTCCCCTGACCGATGCCCCACCAGCGTTTTTCCCCCGGGGGAATGGTTTTCACTGTCGCGATATCCTCGATGGATTGCGTTTGAATATCGGCAATAATGCTGCCGGGAGCCTCCCGAAATTCGCTGTTGATATCGGTGCCCACATCCAGTTTGGCGAGTTTCTCGGCACTGATGCAGGGTTGAAGAACGGTCGTCCCCCAGCCGAATTCCCACAGCCATCGCTGCAGGGCGTTCGCGTCCAGCCGGTCGGCCAGCCGCGAGAAATAGACATTGCAGCTTCCCCGCAGGGCGTTACGGCCGTTATTGACCTGTCCTTCCTCCTCCCAGCGCGAATCATGGCAATACCCGCGCCGCTGCAGCAGGCATTTGGGCCAGCTTGACGGCGGCAGCGTCCATGAACACGATATCACCTCATCGGCGGTAATCTTGTTTTCTTCCAGCCCCGCCAGCATAATCAAAGGTTTGACGGATGAGCCCGGCGGAAACGTTTCTTCCATGGCCCGGTTCATCAGCGGCCGTGACGGGTCTTTCAGCAATTCGCCGTAAAGCTGGCGAGCCTTATTCACATCGAAATTCGGCAGCGATGCCATCGTCAGGATGTCGCCGGTGGCCGCTTCAATCACCACGGCGGCGATTTTGCCGTTGCCTCCGAACCCCGGCGCCGCGGCATTCGGGTCACTCAGCAGCGTTTCAACATCCCGCTGCAGAACCATATCCAGTGTCAGTTGAATATCCTGACCGAACTGGGGATTGGTCCGGGCGATTTCGTTTTTGTCCCGGTCGTAGGTCACCTCGCCGCGTTTGCCGCGAAGAATGGCCTCGCCGAATTTTTCGATGCCGAATTTACCGATGATTTCCCCATCCAGATACCGCAGGTACGCATCGTCGGAAAACAGGGTGTCCGCTTCCTCTCTGCGAACCGGCCCCACCCAGCCGACCAGATGCGACGCCGCCGCACCATAGGGATACGTTCGTCGCGATTCAGACTGAATTTTCACCCCTTCGACATGCGATAATTCGACTTGGGCGGCCATCAGGGTCGGCCGGTCAAACAGTTCCAGCACTGAATACCCTTTATGCATCTCCGATAAATCCACTTCCGCTATCTGCCGGGAGGGAATCTGCTCTTTTTCCTGTTCATACTGGCTGGTGGGTGCATCGCTGTGATTCCGCCGCCAGCAGATAAACCGTGCCAGTTCCCAGATGCGGTCATTAATGGCCTCAATTGTCTGATTCAGTTCCTCCTGGGGCATCCCGGCGGTATACATACAGAAGTCCATCGCCTTCTTCAGACGGGCGATATCCTTGGCCCAGTCCTTGGCCAGTTTTTCTTCGGCAGCCTGCTTGTCCTGACCTGCCGCAGTTCGTTCCTGTACCTTGGTCTCCCAGAATCGCGGATCCTGCAGGCGGGTCAGTTCATAATTGATCTGCAGGTAAAAATACGGCTCATCCCGCGCCACAATGCGTTCATTGCGGTCCAGTATCTTGCCGCGCAGGGTCGGCAGCGATTTGGGCGGCAAAATCCGAATCCGGCCGAGCTGTTCCCGGGCCGGTTCCGCCATAAAATATTGCAGATACCATAATCGCCCCAGGCAGACCAGCATGGCTAGCACGCAGATTCCAATAAAGATTTTTAATCGCTGATGATACATAATAACTGAAACGGAGGATAAAACCTCGATTTATTGTTCTCTATTCTATGTCCAATCAATTCGATTTAATGATAAACAAGCGTCCTGCCCCGGCGTCCAGCGAGATTTGAATTCCATCTATCGCCGGACTGTCATCGATGACAGGTTTTGGCTCGGCTGTGTCCTGATCGATTTCAAACACGTTTTCGACCGGTGCGTCAAACGTGACCGTAGGCCATGAGGAATAGGCAAAGTCGTAATTATTCAGCAGCACCGCCTTACGGCCGTCTTCATGGACAAACTCGCCGACTAGATATTCGCCCGCAGTCAACAGACGAATCGGTGCCTTTTTTAAAACGGCTGCCGTGTCATCTTTCGGCTGAATGCGGTACACCTTGGTACTGGTCAGCTTCATCAGAGTCGGTCCCAGATTCTTAATGGCCCGGTTGATGCGCTGGGCTTCATAATAATGCCGGGTTTTTCGGTCGTCCCGGGCAATAATCGCACCGCCCTTGGGAAACTCGCCTCCCGCGGGGGTATAATAGCAGAAATAAAGAACTCCCTTGGCGCCATAAGCCAGCGACGTATAAATCTGCCATCGCAGTTGGGCCTCGGTGGGGTCATAATGTGGTCCGAATGGCATGGTATTGAAGAAATTCCAGAACGGGATGTTCTTCTGGAGCGAATACTTCCGCATGACCTCCAGATTATCACAGTACCCCTTGCGTCCATCGGCCCCGGGCGCCATCATCGGGTAATGGTCCATACTCAGCACATCGGGTTCGACCTCATTGACAAACCGGCTGACGTGCTGGTCGTAATTATCTGCCCCGAGTTGGGCGTTGCCCGCGTAGTTGGGAAACAGGTTGATATAGGCCAGTTTCCCGGGCGATGTCTGGCGGAGTTTGTCCACGGTTGTCCGCAAACGTGCAAAATCTTTGGCCGAGGGCTCGTCATGCAGATTAATCCCCCAGCACGCCGCAGAGCCGAGCAATGCCTCCGGCTCCGTGTCGGTGGTCTTGATCAGCAGCCGCAAATCATATTTTTCGCAGAGTTGGATCTGTTTTTGAATGGCCTGTTTATCTTTAGCCCCAAAGCCGCCGATGACCAGGGTAAAATTCGCCTCGGCAAGCTCCCGATACCGCTGGTCCATCTTTTCATCAGCCGGCGGGTCCACCCACAATCCGATTGCAAATCGGTCCTGGCTGAACCGCTGGGCCTGTCCAAAAGCACAGTCTGTTGCTGTCATGCAGAACAAAACAGCCGCCGACAGGCAGCAAAGCATTGCCGATCGTTTCATAATAATCTCCCTTGCACGTTGGTTAGTCTTAGCGTATTCCAACTCTTTTCATACGGCATTATCTGTCGAAGGGGGGGTGATTTCAATACAAATCCGCGGGCCGCCGCTGACGGTTTGCCGACCGGTTCAGTGCGGTCTGGCTGGGCGGAATAATCCTTCCTGGCTGAGGTTAATAAATGCGGGTGCGGCTTTCCGGGCGTTTGCCCGTCTTTCCCCAGACCTGTTTTAATACCAGCCACACTACGGGCGCGGCGAGTGCCGAATACAACGCGGTGGACAGGGTAATCCAGAATATATCCGGCCGGGACTGGCCGGTCTTCCATGTTTCCAGCCACACTGCCGGCAATTCGGTCAGCATATAGGATACAAACACCAGGAAGGCCTGATGCAAAGGCCGTTGCATACTTAATGTTCGGCTGATCTGACTGAGCAGACTCCCGATGATGCCGTAGCAAATCATGTGGGGGCCAAGTGCCCAGCCCACCAGGTCAGCCGCAAATCCTGCTGCAAAAGAACAGCGGATCGAATCCTGAGGCCGGGTATTCAAACTGGCAAAAACCAGGACCACAATCATAATGCTGGGACGACTATGCCAGCTTCCCAGTGCGATCACATTCAGCATCTGGCCGGCGTCGAGCAACGCGGCCGTTAATAAAACAAGACTGAACATCAACCATCGCATCGTTTACATTCTTCCTATGGCGCCGCCGTAACGGGAATGATGACAACAACCTCTTTCAGTGAGGTCAGCGTTTCAATGGGACGGACACGAATATCCCATATCAGAGGGTCTTGGTCACTGGCGACGACCTGCAGGACTTCACCGATGACCACGGGCACATCCAGCTTGCCGCCCTGGGTCGCGGCGTACACCGTATCACCAACCCGAACATCGATATCTTTCGGGATAAATCCAATTCGGCAGCCGCTCTTGCCGTCGCCGAACATCTGGGCCGGGATATCCATTCGGGTCCCATCCCGGCGAATCCGAACCTCAATCCCATGCGTTGAATCAGTTATCAAAGCCACGCGGGCCATCTTTTCCGAGACATCCTTAACGGTGCCGATTACACTGTTTTTGCCGGCTGAAAGCACAATCTGCCCGGCCTGGACCGACGCCTGGGTGCCCTGGTTGATAATCGCTTCGTGGCGGGCCGTCAGCAGCAGGGTGCTCACACGGGCCAACAGCAGGCCCGACTCTCCAAGGCCATACTGTTTACGGACTCGGCCCAGAAACAGGTTTTCTCGCTCCACCTCAGCCATTTTGGCCTCGAGATTCTTGAAGTTTTTCCAAAGCTGATTGTATTGGGTCTTCTCGACGACCAATTCGGGATTCTGGGCCATTCGAATCGGGTCTATCGACAGCTTTCGGCCGATTTCAAGAACTGGACTAAATAGACTGCGAAAGGCAAAATTGAGACGTTTAGTGAGGCTATGAGGGATAACCAATATGAGGATGCTCAAGATGAGCAGCCCGATAAACAGCGAACCTCTCGGAGCGTGAATGTTTCTGAATGCCATACCATAGAATCGTTATAGAGTCGATAATTAGCGAAGGATAAACCTGTCAGGTCAGACCTGCAGGGCCAAATCGAATGGGCTTAATCCCATCCCGAGCCGGACTGATCAAGAGCATCTTTGAGAATCTCCAGATTCTCAAGATACACGCTGCAGCCGCGGGCAACACAGGTCAGCGGGTCATCGGCATGCTGGACCTTCAGCCCGGTGGCATTGGAAATAACCGTATCCATCCCCCGCAGCAGCGAGCCGCCGCCGGCCATATACAGCCCGTTGTCAATCAGGTCAGCCGCCAGTTCCGGCTCCGCCCGTTCCAGCGTCCGCATGACGCCTTCAATAATCCCGGCTATCGGTTCACGGAAGGCCTCCCGGATTTCTTCACTGGTAATGACGATTTTACGGGGCAAGCCGGAAATGGTATCTCGGCCTGCAATCTCCATGGTCATTTCCTGTTCAAGCGGGGCGGCTGAGCCGATCTGTATCTTGACCTGTTCGGCACGGGGTTCACCGATCAGCAGGTTATACGTTCGTTTTAAATGATTAATGAGAGCTTCGTCAAAGTCATCGCCGCCGATGCGAACGGATTCGCAGGTGCTGATGTCGCCTAAACTCATAATCGCAATTTCAGTGGTACCACCGCCGATATCGACAATCATCGATGCGGTCGGTTCGGTAATTGGAAGCCCGGCCCCCAGGCCTGCGGCCATGGGTTCATCCACGAGGAAGACTTTTCTGGCTCCGGCCCGTTCGGCGCTGTCGATAACCGCCCGGCGTTCTACGGCAGTGATGCCGCTGGGAACCGCAATCACTACGCGGGGACGAAACAGCCCGCCGCGACCGTGGACCTTGCGGATAAAATAGCCAAGCATGCGTTCGGTGATTTCAAAATCGCTGATGACGCCGTCTTTCATGGGACGAATAGCGGTGATGGAGCCGGGGGTTTTACCCAGCATTTCCTTGGCGACCAGGCCGACGGCTTCCCCGTCATTGAGAACTACGTTGGTGCCTTTGCGAACGGCGACAACGGAAGGCTCGTTGAGAACAATCCCCTCGCCGCGGACACAAACCAGGGTGTTGCAGGTGCCCAAGTCTATTCCCATATCCTTGCTGAACCAGCCCAGTACTGTATCCAGTATCACTTTGATTCCCTTCGTTATTTCACAATCACAGTTTTGTCCTGCAAAATACTCCCTTTCACAAAAAGGGCTCTGCGGGTGCACACTCCTGTCTTCAGGTCGTCACAATTGCACCCTGAAAACAGAAATTTATCCTGTAGATATAGTATATTTCGGACAAATCTATTCGGCAACTTCAAAAAAACTCGTGGTAAAAGGTTTTATTGAGCCTTAACGACTGTAAATAATGAATCCCATCCATAGTAATCGCCGCATTTGAAGGCTACAAAGGCCGCTGTGCCTACCACTGCCAGCAGTGCCAACGCTAATATTGCCGTATAGACATCACTTGAACTTGCTATTTTTCGTTTGGCCATAATTGGGTAATATAAGATAAGCTTATAGTTTAGTTGCTACGGTATCACCGATTTTAGGTTGCTGCTGGATCATTTCCAGCACGCCGGCGCTTTTATTTACATCCACATCCGTTACCACGATATCGCACAGAAATTCGCTGCCGCGGGTTACATGGAAGACCATGCCCTTCTGGACACCATCCGCGGAACCCACAGACAGCGTAACCAGCGACTGATCAAGTTCCATAATCAATCCCTGAATATCGGAACTGACCGGCGTGGCAGCAGGGCGGGCCTTGTCGGCCACCTGCGTAACAGGACTGCTGACCATCAGATTGCTGCCGGAGGCAAACTGGGTAATCTGGCTTTCGAGGTCGGTCTTCTGTTCCAGCAGACGACGACGTTCGGATTCAAGCCGTTGCAGCGCGACGATCTTTTCATACAGATCGGCGGTAAGCTGATTGAGTTCTTTCTGGTCCTGGATATTCTGAGCACGGGCCTTTTCGAGCTGGTCCTGGGTCAGCTTGAGTGAATCCAGCATGGTTGATACGCTCTGCTCAAAGCCGGTCATGACGCCTTTCCAGCTATCGGCACGGGCCTGGTATTCCTGGCTCAGGCGTTCGGTCTTCTGCAGGTTGGCAGCGATCTGGTTATTGCGCTCCTGCAGAGAGTTGATCTCAAGCCGTAGTTTGTCTTCGAGTTCCTTGGTCTTGGCGACCTGTTCCTTGTATAAATCGCTTTTTGTGATTGCATCTGACTGGGCAGCCTGACGGGCATCCTGCTCTTCAGAGTACAGCTTTTTATAATTATTCGCGCTGCCGACATAGCTGACCATCATTCCGCAAAGAAAGATAGAAAATAACGACAGCAATACCACCAGGATTTTTGTCAACGTGCTCAAGGTACCCATCCTTTCAAATTTAACGTGGCGGCCATGACCCGCAATATTATAAAAATAAGGCCTGATCGAGCCTGTACCACCACCTCAAAACCTCTATTTTCAGGCAATGCGGAATTGTACGATACCCCTTTCATAAGGTCAAGAATTTTTTAGGCTTGCATGAAAAAATTGGTAGCGTTACATACCTTGGCAGTCAAATCCATCTCCGCAGGGATACGTTTGCATAAATGGCTCAATACGATCCCTAAGTGTTATGCAGTCTCTGAATTTTAATCTTCTGCCTGCGTATCCCAGTTAATAGTACTGTTATGCGATTTACGCATTCTATTGCCGCAATAAAGGTATATAATAACACGAATGTCCATTAAATTAGATGTGGCAACTTGATTATTTTTATAAAAATATAAAAAATATTAGAAACATTTTCGCTCTGTGCGACATATATATAGGGCCTTATCAGGAAAGAAAGGCAGAAGGAAAAAAAGACAGGAAAAGGAGGAAAACTTGGCGACCAACGAAAAACAAAACACATCCAAACACTTCTTTTTTTACTTGGCATAACAGGGTGAATTTGGGTAAAATACAAAACAATCAAAAATTTAGGAGAAGGCGAGTCGTTTTATAGCCTTAAATTAAAACAGGAGTTTCAGAAGAGCTTTTTTGGGAGGATACAGCAATGTTCGGCCGGAATTTTTTGAGGATCGTGTGCTTTGTCGTTTTTTCAGCATCCATAGTCTATGGTGATGGTTCTAAGGTGATTTATGTCAATGCATCCGCAACGGGAGCCAACACCGGGGAAAGCTGGGTGGATGCATATACGAGCCTGCAGATGGCCCTGGATATGTCGGCCGGCGGGACTGAAATCTGGGTTGCCGCAGGCACATATAAGCCAACGAAAGTGGTTGGCGGCACCGGCGAACGGTTCAAGTCATTTCAGTTGAAAAACGAAGTCAGTCTTTATGGGGGCTTTAACGGGACTGAAGTCAGTCTGAATCAGAGAAACTGGACTGTGAATAAGTCTATATTGTCCGGTGACTTGAATCGTAATGACAATGATAATCTTAGTCCTTCCGAACCCACACGTCAGGACAATTGTTATCATGTTTTTAATCATTTGTCTGGAACAGAGTTGAATGCCTCTGCGGTACTGGATGGTTTTACTGTTTCAGGGGGCAATGGTACCGGCAGTTATTACTATGGCGGCGGAATGTATAATGACCACTGTAGTCCGACCATCACCCATTGTACCTTCCAATCGAACTCATCAGCAGGTGCAACTTTTGGTGGTGGTGCGATATTGAACTATAACAAAAGTAATCCAATGATTGATCATTGCGTATTTACGCGCAATTATTCTTCGGTTGGAGGCGGCATCTATAACTCCTCTGGATCCAATCCGAAAATTTTGAATTGCACCTTTCATGGTAATTCGGCCAGTGATGGCGGGGGAATATATAATAATTCTTCGAATTCCACGATAGCGGATACTTTTTTTATCGGCAATGTCGCATCGGCCGGCGGCGGAATGTATAATCGATCATTTAATTCCACTGTCACCAATTGTATTTTTGCAGACAATGTGGCTTCTTCCGGTGGTGGAATGTTCAATAATTCATCCAGTATCAAGATTATCAATAGCATCTTTAGCGGGAATTCGTCCGAAAAAGGCGGAGCGATATATAATGGTTCATACAGTCCGGTGATAACAAGTTGTACGATCTTCGGTAATTCATCGACAAACGCTGGCGGCGCAATGTACAATTATTCAGCCTCCCCGGTCATAACAAATAGTATACTGTGGGGTAATACATCTTTGACGGGGGCTCAGATTTATCAGTATTCCAATGCGTCTGCCGTGAGTTACTGCAATGTTCAGGGCGGATGGACGGGAACAGGCAATATCAATCTTTATCCGCTGTTTGTGGATGCTGCAAATGGAGACCTTCGTTTGCAATATGACTCTCCGTGCATTGATGCGGGCAATAATGCCTCTATTCCGGCCGGAATGACCAGGGACTTGGCAGGGAATAGCCGTATTGCCGACGGCAATAATGATGGACTTGTCAGGGTTGATATGGGGGCGTATGAGATCAATATCCCTGCAAATATGGTGCTGCCTCCAACTTTTGCCCCTTCCGGCGGTGTATATAATACGGAACAAAGCATCGTGATTACCTGCGGAACTCCCAATGCAGAGATTCATTATACGACCAATGGAAAGGAGCCGACGGAAAATGACCCGGTGATTGCTTCGGGCTCACGTATTACCGTGGATCGTACCATGACCCTGAAGGCTAAGGCATGGAAAGAGCCTATGATTGCCAGTATGGTTCGGTCCGCAACTTACAGCCTGACTGTGTCAACTCCGGCCTTTTCCATTGGCGGCGGTACCTATAATACCGAACAGACAGTCACTGTAACTTGCGCGACTCCCGGGGCCATGATTTATTACACGACCAACGGAAACGATCCAACGGAAAATGATCCGGCGATTATTTCGGGCAGTACAATTTATGTTGACCGTACCCTGCCCCTGAAAGCTCAGGCAAGAAAAGGAACTATGACTCCCAGCGAAATTCGGTCGGCAACCTACAGCCTTGTGGTTTTGACGCCGGTTATCTCAGTAAGCAGTGGAACCTATAATTCAGAACAAATGACTAAGATTACCTGTGCGACGCCCGGGGCGACGATTCATTATACCACCAACGGAAATGAACCGACCGAAAACGATCCGGTCATTGAGTCCGGTTCAAGTCTCAAAGTTGATCGCAGCATGACGTTGAATGTCAAGGCATGGAAAGGGGCAATGACGCCGAGTGAGAAAGTGTCGGTAAGATACAACCTGGTGGTCTCGGCACCATCTCTTTCAAAGGCCAGCGGAACATATAATACCGAACAGGTCGTTGAGGTTTACTGTTCAACGCCTGGAGTCGTGATTCATTATACCACCAACGGCATGAATCCGACTGAGGCCGATCCGGTGATTGCCTCCAGGGACCATATTGTGGTGGATCGAAGCCTGGTCATAAAAACCAGGGCATGGAAAGGGATGATGAATCCAAGCGATATCATTAGTGCCACCTATAAAATTATGGTTGCAGCGCCGAGTATTTCCGTTGGCAGCGGAACCTATACAATCGAACAGACGCCTGTTATCTCCTGTGCGACGCCCGGGGCGACGATTCATTACACCACCAACGGGAATGAACCGACCGAAAATGATCCCGTGATCGCTTCAGATTCCAGTGTTTCTATTAACTGCAGCCAGACATTGAAGGCCAGGGCATGGAAAGGACTCATGAACCCCAGTGATGTTGCGACGGCCGTTTATCAACTGGCGACTGCCATGCCGGAGTTTACGCCGGATGGGAACGCGTTTTCCGAAGATCAGCAGGTGACCATAACCTGTGCGACACCCGGAGCAGCAATTTATTATACCCTCGACGGCAGTGACCCTCTGCAGACAGGAATCGGTATTGAACACGGAGGAAAAATTATTGTTGCCATTGAGCCGGCGACAACATTAAAGGCTGTTGCATATAAGCCTGATTTTCTGACCAGTAATATCCGAACGGCGGTGTATCGCCAGACACATATTGTTTATGTGAATGCCCAGGCGACGGGGAGCAATACCGGGGCAAGCTGGACGGATGCCTATCCCAGCCTTCAAACAGCGCTGGACAAGGCGGTACCCGGAGATGAAATCTGGGTGGCTGCGGGAACCTATAAGCCGACGAAAATGGTGGGTGGATCAGGGAACCGATTCAAGGCATTTCAGATGAAAAACGAGGTCGGCCTTTACGGGGGTTTTAACGGGACGGAAATCGGCCGGAATCAGAGAAACTGGGATCTGAACAAGACCATCCTTTCGGGGGATCTCAACGGCGACGATAACAGTACGCTTCTTCCTACGGAGCCTACGCGTCAGGAAAATTGCCACCATGTCTTCAATCATTTATTTGGTACGGCGCTGAATCGTTCGGCGGTATTGGATGGGTTTATCATAACCGGGGGTAATGGGAACGTTTATCCTCATCACTACGGCGGTGGAATGTATAACGATCAATGCAGTCCCACGGTCAGACGTTGCACGTTTATTGAAAATATAGCCTGGTGGATGTCGGGGACTCAACGGTGCGGCGGGGCGATGATGAACTATAATAACAGCTTGCCTCTGATTGACAGTTGCACATTTATCAGGAATTA
>JBDKVE010000178.1:0-12387 GCA_039679345.1 Anaerohalosphaeraceae bacterium | reverse complement strand
AACCTGTGATATAGAGGACGAAATACAGTATGAGTCCATTAACAATTGATATTGACGACATGAAAACAGCATACCAGCCCGGCCAGACCATTCGTGGCCAGGTTCAATGGCAGGCCGATTCGTTGCCCAAAAAAGCGTGCTTGCGGCTGCTGTGGTACACGACCGGCAAAGGCACGGAAGATGTGGGTATTACAGAAGTAGTGGAGTTTGAAAGTCCCGAGCAAAACGACCAGCGAACCTACCAGTTTAAAATCCCCGAGGGACCGTACAGTTTTTCTGGGGAGTTGTTTTCCTTAATCTGGTCACTCGAACTGGTTGTTGGAAAACAATTTACCCGCCAGGATATCACCATTTCCCCGGATGGGTATGAAATTCTGCTGCATGAAAAAGTGCTTGAAGCTAAACCCTTAAAAGGTGACATAGGCTAACGCTTTTTGGGTTAGCTTGGTTGGACGAAGGACATCCCTCAGTTTTTTAATTTGGGTCATTTTTCTTGCTTCAAGAATGGTTTTGACGGCGGTAGGGCCTAAGCCGGGGACGCGAAGCAGCTCGTATTTGTCTGCTTTGTTGATGTTAATCGGGAAATACTCCGGGTGAGCCTCGGCCCAAAGCAGTTTGGGATCTTTCTCAAGCGATAGTCGGCCATTTTCATTAAACAGAATATCCGAGTCGGTAAATCCATATTTCCGCATCAGAAAATCAGTCTGATAGAGACGATGTTCCCGGATGAGTCGCAGGGCGGGCATTTCGCTATCTCCAGGCAAAGAAGGAGAGCCTGCGATGGATTGATATGCACTGAAATAGACCCGCTTCAGCCTCAATCCCTGATAGAGCCTGCCCATGTAGCGGACGATTTGTTTGTCAGATTCCCCGGCCGCCCCGACGATAAACTGGGTTGTTTGTTTGACTCGCTGGTATTTGCTGCCCTTGGCAGTCAGGGCACTAATCAGCTTCATTGGAGCGATAATATCATTAAGAAAGTCTTTTTTATGGGACAATTGCGACAGGTATTCTTGGCCAGGGGTTTCAATATTGATTGACACGGCCGATGCCAGCTTCAGGGTGTCTTCAATGGCGGCAGGTGATGCTCCGGGAAGGATTTTCAGATGAATATAGCCTCGAAATCGATGTTTTTTGCGAATGAGGGAGGCAATCGCATTCAAACGCTCCATGGTCTTATCTGGCGTACCAGTGAGTCCGGAGCTTAAAAACAAACCATGTACAAATCCGGCCCGAAGATAATCCATGAATAGGCTGGCAGTTTCTTCAATGCCCAGGGTGCACCGGGCAACATCATTGCCTCCACGAAGGGGGCAGTAAAGACAATCATTCGAACAGGCGTTTGATATCAGGGTTTTAAACAGAATGGTTGAGCCGCCGCCAGGCAAGACGACTGGATATATCCAGTTCCCATCAGGCCCTTTTTGGCGATGTTCTTCTTTACTGGTCGCGCAGGCACAGGCAAGGTCATATTGGCCATCCCGGCCGAGGATTTTGAGCTTTTCCGTGGTGTCTGGCTGACTGATTATTGCGGGCATTGCTATTTAATATATCTATCTAAATAATATCCTGAAACAGTAGAATAAATCCTGCTTTTATTCAACATATCGAAAATATTTAATTTAGCAAGTTAAGGAATTCAAATTTTTTGGGTAATTATCTGTATAGTCGTTGTTGAGTAAAAAGAGTATAATATTCTTTAGATTGGCATAGAGGGGATAAATAGATAAAAATTATCCCAAGAGGAATTATGTCAGATAATGCCGACAACAAGGCAAAGCAAAAAGGGCATGAATCGCTGCCTGCCGTGGTGCAGGAAGAACAGATATTGTCTCTGATTTTCCAGAACCGGATTAAATATATCTCTTATATCCGTTCCATCATTTGCGATTATCATTTAAGCGAAGATGTTTATCAAGGTGTCTCCCTGGAAGCGATTCGCTCTGTTGATAAATTTCAAAGTATGCAGCATTTACAGCAATGGCTCTGGGTGGCCTGCCGGACGCGGGCGCTCAATGTTCTGCGTGAGCTGAACAAACCGGTCAAGGTATTTGACAATGAGATGCTGGATATCATGCAGGCACATTGGGAAAACCGAAACGCCTATGAGCAGCATGAGGTGTTTTCGCATCTTGAAAAATGTGTCGGGCGGCTGTCGTCGTATGCCAGGGAAATCATTCAATTTCGTTATCATGAAAATTTGACAGGCCAAAAACTGGCGGATGCCCTCGGACGCAAATGCGATTCGGTTTATGTCGCATTGAGTCGTGTGCATCGAACGCTGGCGGAATGTATTCATCGGCAAATGATGGCCGACAAAAAATAATATGGCGGACAAACAAAGAAAAAACAATTTTATTATCACAGCGATGGATGAAGCATTTGTTCATCGCGTCTATGCCTATCTGGATAACCAGGCAAGCCCTGAAGAAACGGCGGAGCTTGGTCAGTGGCTCAAGGCCGATCCAGTCAAGCGGGACTTGTTTATTCAGATATGCATGCAGGATCAGATGGTATTTGAGGCGGTCAATACGTCCGGCGGCTTTGTATGTCATCCGGAGACCATGAGGGAAGATCGAAACCTGTCCTTGTGGCGTGAATTGAGCTGGGAGGAGAAGAATGCACCGGCTATCCTCCAGGACAAAATAATCGATGATGCGGGGAAGATCATTCCGGATAAGAGCCGTGTTGTGCCTGTGGTTCATCGCGTGAATCGCTGGTCTCTGGCAACGATTGTTTCGCTGGCGGCAGCATTACTGCTGATGATGACCTACATTTATTTTCATCCGTACGCAAGTATCGAGACCGCCACTCTGGTTGATGGCATGAATGTGCGATGGGCCGAAGAAATGCGAATGCCGGTACCCCAGGGGCGCATCAAGACGCTTGTGCCGATGACACTGCAGGAAGGTGTTGCTCGGATTCGGATGGACGGTGGGGTGGACCTGGTCGTGGAGTCCCCCGCTAAATTTGAGTTGTCAACCTCGTCGGAACTTCGGTTGGATTACGGTCATGTCTATGCGTATGTCTCTGAAATCGGGCGAGGCTTTACAGTTGCCACCCCCAATTCCAAGATTGTGGATTTAGGGACGGAATTTGGTGTTCAAACCGGTACGAGCGGGCAGACGGATTTGCATGTATTTAAAGGCAAAACGTATCTGGTCGCAGGGGCAAAACATAACGCCAAAACAGTTGAAACACTGGAAGCCGGACAAGCCAGAGGCATCGAAGACAGCGGCGAGGTTCGAAGCTTAACTTTGAAGGCTGACGAATTTGTCCGGTCGTTCAATACAAAAGAAAACGTTGTATGGAAGGGCCAGCCCATTGATTTGGCGGATATGGTTGGCGGCGGAAACGGTCTCGGAACCGGCGTTATAAATGGGGGTTATAATCTCACGACAGGGGAAGCAATCCTGTTCGATGGCCCCGCCAGTGTCTCGAATCCCGGCATTTACAGTCCGGTTCTCTCGAATCCGTTTGTCGATGGCGTATTCATTCCGTCCGGTCCCGGCCAGATTGTTTCTTCGCTGGGGCATCGATTTGACGATTGCCCGGCCACGAATGGCGGGGCTTGGAGCGGGACGGTGTTTAACGGGGCCTTGCATTACAGCTATGGAAATCCGCGGATCTACCGGCATCAGTTGCGTCTGGCAGGCAAAGAGTATGGTGTTTCCGGCAATCCTGCCATCAATATGCACGCCAACTGCGGAATTACATTCAATCTGGCTGAAATGCGGCGTTTGGTGCCGGGCTATGATATTGGGCAATTTACCTCGTTATATGGAATCAGCGAGACGTTTTTTGATTTCTATGAAGTACGGGATATTCCGGATATTGTTGTGCCGCGAGTCGATTTCTATGTACTGGTTGATGGCAAAGTCCGGTTTTCGAAGAAATCCGTTGCTCCTGAGGCCGGCAAGCGGCTGATGGCGGAAGTGCAGTTGCAGCCCGAAGACCGTTATCTGACTTTGATCACCACCCAGAGCGATGACCCGTATGCGATCAGCTATGACTGGGCCCTGTTTGCCGAGCCGCAGCTTCATTTGACACGGATAAACCAGTGACAGGATAAATCTGCTCTACAACATTGACAACGAAGCTAGTGTAGTACTCTTTGAAAAGTTAAGATTTTGTTTAAGGTCCTAGAAAAGTCACGATTTTGCGGTAAATATCGTGTGCCGTCAACCCAATTTGGACTTTGCCAAAGACTATGTAAACGATCTGATCGACATTGTTGTGTTTATTGTCCGGCGGTACGAAATTTCTCGAGGAAGTATCGTAAATGATTGTAAATAAATAAACTAAAGAAGCTATGTGGTCTTTTTTCAACATCGGCTCCGCAGACTCATAAAATCAGTTTTTTATTGAAAAAAACGAGTCGATACAGTATAGTATAGTAACTTAAAGCCAAGATGTTATGCGGCAGTGATAAAGAGGTTGATGGTGTGTCGGAGCGGATGAGGCAGTGATTGTACATTTGCTTGTTAGGCAAAGACTTATGGCCTATACGGCAGTGTTTCTGGCGGGCGATTTTGATATCTGGATGGGTGTTATCAACACGGATGGCAGGATTAAATAAGATAGTGGAATTGCGGAAAGAGGTATTTCTGCAAGGAAAAAAATTTAATCATGCCCCCAAGAAACATATAATATAAGAGGGAATAAGAACACAAATCGTATTTTTTGAAAGGAAAATATGGCATAAACAATACAAAAAATGCAAAACACATGCACGAATTGAATTAAGTGAAAACGAATAAAAAACGATTATTTATTTGGAGGTGGTTTAGATGAAAAAGCAAATGTTAGTTTTATTGGCCGTAGTGAGTCTGGTTTCAATGACTGTAAATGCAAGCACAGTTGCTTATTGGCGATTTGAAGAAGGCCCGGCAAACGCTCAGGTCCCTCATCCCGTTGCCGGTGGACAATATTACGAGGGTGTTGTCGATTCATCCGGAAATGGCAATGGATTATCAGTATGGGACGAAAGTGGTGCTGGATATCTTTATAAGACCGAAGTCGGCGGTTCGACTGTTAATGGCGTTGCCAATAATTACAGTGTTAAAAACTCCGGCGGCGGACCTGCAATGTGGACCGATACGGCAGATCCCATCAATTCCATAACCCCTGCGGCATTTACCGTCGAGGCGACATTTAAAATCGAAAATGGTGGTTATAAGACAATCGTTGGCCGTGATTCCACGGGAACCGCAACTGCGGGTACCAATACGGATGGAAAGCTGGCAGCCCTTTATTTCCAGGCCATTCCAGACAATGGCCTTGCGATCAAGTTCTGCGACGTTTCGGGTTATTGGCATGAGGCTCTTGCCGCTCCGGGTTCGTATGTTGGCTTTGACTGGGGTACCGATCCGGATGGAACGAAGGCACATTGGTACAGCATGGCGGGTGTAAGCGATGGAAAAATGCTGTCACTGTGGCTCAGAGACGCAAGCACCGAGGGTGCCTGGCAGATGATTGCTCAGACCGATATGTCGGTTGTCAATCCGGGCAGTACCAATACGGCTCTGACAGCAGGTGCTGGTGATGGCGGCGACTGGGATGCCGGCAACTGGACCGTGGGACGCGGCTTGTATGGCGGCGGTCATGGCGACCGTGCATACGGGTATATCGACGAAGTCCGTATTTCCGATGCAGCACTGAGCACAGACCAGTTCCTGATGGTTGTTCCGGAACCAGCCACGATGCTTGTCTTAGGTCTTGGCGCCTTGATGGCAGGACGTATTCGTCGCAAATAATTAATGTAGTAATCTGCCTTTGGGCAGAATTGAATGCAGAAGTAGTTTTGGAGAGAGGGAATGTTTTTTTCATTCCCTCTTTTTTATAGATATGTTCAGTGTAAACTATTGTATGTGTTTAATTAACCTTATCATGGAGGTAGCAATGAACAAAAGAACTTTATTAGTGGTGTGCGGCGTATGCCTGATGCTTGCAGGCATCACCGCCAGCGCCAAGACGGTAGCGTATTGGCGTTTTGAAGAAGGTCCGGCGGGGACCAATGTTCAGCATAGCGCCGCCAACGGTGTTTTCAGTCCGGATCTGCTGGACAGCTCCGGCAACAGTAATTTCCTGTCGGTCTGGGACAGCGGCCAGTGGCAGTTCCGCGCGAATGTTCCTTATGCGAACGTTCCGTGGACTGGTGAAGCGAACGTTCTAAGCGTCAAGAACGTCACCGGCTCTCCGACACTGTGGAACACCTCGCTGGCTACCTGGGAGCCGGCCCAGTGGACTATTGAAGCGACGTTCAAGGCCGAGAATAGTGGTACAAACGGCGGCTGGAAAGACATTGTTGGTCGTGACTCACAGGGGGCAGCGGATGCCGGGACCAACACCGACCAGAATTTGTCAGCTTTATATTTCCAGACCACGGACAACCCGGCTAGGGGCCTTGCCATCAAGTACGTCGATAAGGCGGGCTATTGGCATGATGCCGTATCGCCAGCCGAGGCATATCAAGGCTTTATTTACTCTTCGGATCCGGATGGCAACAACGCTCCGTGGTACACCATGGCAGCCACCTGCGACGGTCGGTATCTGCGGTTGTACCTGTACAACCACAACACGCCACAAAACGGGTATGTCCAGATCGCCGTAACTGATATGACCGTGACCAATCCCGGCAGCACCGACACGGCGTTGAGCAAGGGCACCGGCGACGGCGGTGACTGGGATGCCGGTAACATAACGGTCGGACGCGGTATGTATGGCGGCGGACACACGGACCGTTTCTATGGTTATATTGATGAAGTTCGTCTTTCCGATAAAGCGTTGAGTCCGGATGAATTTCTGCTGGCTGACGGTTATGTCCAGCCTGTTTCACCGGCCAAGGATGAATACCTGGCTACAACGGCTGCCACGACCTACACGTGGACCACAAACATTGACCTGATGACCGAAAATGAGGTTGTGTTTGATCATTATGCAATTTATATTGCCGGGAATGCCGAAGATCTGACACCGGAAATACCCGCGACGTACCTGCATTCCAAGGCGATTAATACCGTAGCCACGCAGTCCTATAGCGGCTATAACGGCACCTATGCCTACGGTGAGGATTACTACTGGCGTATTGATATGGTCACCATGGATCCCAATACTACAGATCCCAATCAGGTTGTTTATGATATTCCTAACCTCTATCAGGGCGTTCCGGTTCGGTTCTTTGGTCCCCGGGCCTGCCCCGTTGTGTCGATTTCAGGTAATGTATCGATTCTGCCCGATCCGATCACTCACATCTTTACAGCGCAGAACGCGGTCTTTACAGCTGGTATCACTCGCGGCTCAGTCGAAGTGGATGCGATTGCCTGGTACAAGGTTAACGGCGTCCAGGATAGTCTGACAGTTTCCGATCCGAATGATGTGGCCGACACGCTTGTTGTGAACGTAGCCGGCGTGACTGAGATTGCTTACATTCCTGATCTGGCGACGGCGACATCAACGACACTGACCGTGGTTGATGCAACGCCGGCTGACAATGGTAACTACTACGCCAAGGTACGTCTGGTCGATCCGCTGGGTGGTGGAACTGGGTGCGAAGGCGTTTCCCCGACGACAAACCTGTTTGTCCGCGATGACACCAGTGCCGGGACGGATTATCTGGTCCATCGGTATGGCTTTGATGGCAACGCCAATGACTCCATTGGAACCGCACATGGAACAGTGGCTGATCTGGGCAACTCGAATCACACCTTTGTTGACGGTCAGATCCAACTGACCAACCCCGGCCTGGGTTCCAGACCGATTCAGAATGATCCGAATGTCGGCGATAGACTTCTTGACCAGGAAGGCGCCTACGTTGATCTGCCCAATGGCATCATTTCACCTCTGGGCAAGAGCGCCACATTCATGGCCTGGTTCACCTACACCAGTGCCGATACAGGCGACTGGCCGCGCATCTTTGATTTTGGCACATCGACCGGCGGCCAAGGTTTCTCAACCGGCGGTGACGGCGTTAAGTATATCAACGGCCTGCCGTATGTGGATACCACATCTGTCGATGCGCAGGAATATGTTATGTTGAGTCCCAAGATGGGTGCTGGTCCCGGGTGGCGTTTTGAGAGTATTATACGTCCGCCTTCAAACAGCAACTTCACAGATATGGCCAGCAACACCGCTATTGCCGGTGGTGCTGAAGTCTGTGTGGCATGCGTATTTGATGCTGCCACGGGAGTCAAAACCGTTTATGTCAACGGCGTCCAGGTCGGTCAGACCACAGGCTTGAATCATGACCTGTCGAACTTGACGGATAACAACAACTGGCTGGGTCGTTCACAGTGGCCGGATGCGATGTTTACTGGCAAGATCAACGAATTCCGCATCTATGATATTCCTCTGAGCAAACACTGGGTCAAGGCCTACTATGAACAGGGTGCCAATGATTACACCACCACTCCGAATCCCTGCATTCAGGATGAAGCCAATTCGATGGACTTCAACACCGACTGCGTTGTGAATATGCAGGACTTTGCGGCATTTGCCGAACAGTGGCTGGCTTGTGACCGCCTGTATGGCTGTGATTAAACCGTAAAAGAATAGATACAGTTCACAGTTATACCTGAGTAACAAACAAAAGCGGGCCTCGGTTTTCCGGGGTCCGCTTTTTTATTGATCACAGCAAAAGAATTGTTTAGATATCAGTTCACGGTCCATTCATGGACGCCGGTGGAATAATCCGGCTGGCATGTAATCTCCATCCGCAGGGCATCGGTCTTGACCGGCGTGAAACTGAGCCGATCCATGTCATCTTTGGTGACTTTGTAATCGCTGAAATTGTTCACCGGCTTCCATTGTCCATTGTCCCGGTATGAAACCTTCCAGGCCCTGGGTATGCGGCATTCACCCCGGCCGGTATCATCAAACCAGTACACAGACACGGAACCGACTTCCCTGATGCCGTCAAAATCATACTGAACCCATTCGGTTGTTCCTTTGTGCGGCCACCAGTGCAAAAAGCCTTTGGACTCGTCTCCGGAGCTGTCCGGAACAAGCTGGTCATTGACATACTCGGTTTTGGTTCCGCTGACATTGCTCAAAAAGGAGGTGCTGACCTTGCTGGTCGAAGCAATGGTCGGGCTGGGCAGAGGGCTGGCGTTTTTCTCCGTGCGCGGCAGCCAGATAATCATTTGTCCTTTGCCCCGATGGGCCCAGGCATAATAGGGAATCGCAGCAAATTTCCGCTCCGTACGTTCCATTTCATCCGGGGTGCTGGTCTTGCGTAATTCAATCGCGGTGCCTTCAATGACCGTCAGGCCGTTGAGCAGGCCGGATTTTTCCGCCACAGTCAATTTCGCCGAATCAGGCAGCATCAGGTTGAAAAGCTTGCCGCCTTCCACATCCGGCCATTCCAGACAATACACCAGCGGTCCCCGCTGAATCGCCACCCGGCCGATGTTGTCTTTGACCCGTTCATCGCAGACGATCCGCTGAGGCTCCATGGGCAGACCCAACTGGACAACATCGCCGTCTTTCCATTCTCTTTCAATTGCGGCAAATCCGTTATCCGCCTTAACATCTATTGGTGCCCCGTTAATTGATAAAGTGATTTTGCCTTGGGTCGGCTTAAGGGCGGTATATAACTTGCCGGGAACGGGCCGATTGACCGCCCAGCAGGGAATACGCACTTTAAGAGCAAATTTCTGGCCGGCACTGGCGGGGCTGACTTGAATTGCAATATTGCCATCCCACGGATAACGGGTCGTCTGGGCGACGGCAACCTTCTTGCCGCCAACCTGCAGATCGGCGGTACTGTTGACAAACAGATTGACATAGACCGCATTGTCACGGACGGCATACACATACCCCGGCACGGAGGCCAGGAAACGGCAGATATTGCTCGGACAGCACGCACAGCCAAACCACGGCTGACGGTCATGCCCGGTGCTTTCCAGCGGATTGGGATAGAAAAACAGCTTGCCGTCGAGCGATACCCCGGATAGCACATTATTGTACAACGACCGTTCCATCACATCGATATACCCCGCGTCGCCATGCAGCAGGAACATCCGGTGATTCCAATAGACATTGGCAATGGCCGCGCAGGTTTCGCAGTAGGCCGTTTGGTTGGGCAGTTCAAAATTGTCGCCGAAGGCCTCCCCCGCGTGACGAGCCCCGATGCCGCCGGTGAGATACAGCTTTGTATAGACGACGTTTTCCCAGATTTTGTCAATCGCCTGAACATAGCTGGCATCGCCTGTCATGGCTGCGACATCCGCCATGCCGCTGTACATATACCCGGCCCGAACCGCGTGCCCAACAGCCTCATCCTGCCGGGTAACGGGTTTATGCTTCTGAGCATAGGAGCCTTCATCTTTGACCCCGCGACGGTCGAGGAATCGCTTGGCCTGTTCCAGATACGCCTTGTTTCCGGTAGCCCGATACAACTTCACCAGACCGATTTCGATTTCCTGATGGCCCGGAGCATCCGTCCGGCCGTCCGGTCCGAAGGTTTTGACAATCAAATCGGCACTTTTAATGGCCACATCCAGAAAACTGCGTTTGCCGGTGGCCAGATAGTGCGCAACGGCGCCCTCATACATGTGCCCGAGGTTGTAAAGCTCGTGGCTGTCTTTGATGTTATCCCAGGGCTCTTTGATATAGCAGCAGGCGATGTTTTTTCCATCTTTCTTCGCCCGGGCGGTCCATGCAGTATAGAGATACCCATCCGGCTCCTGGGCGGCGGCGATGTAGGAAATAACCTCATCCAGGTATTTATCCAGCATGGGATCAGGATGAACCATCAAGCTGTAAGAAGCGCCCTCGATGATTTTATAGACATCGCTGTCGTTAAAACCAAAATCGCCGACCCAGGGTTTGTCGGATAATTTAGCCGCCACCTTAAAGTTTTCAATTCGCCCGGTATCTTCCGATTGCTTAAAGGCGAAAGGAATCGTTGCGGCCCGGTTAGTCTCCATGCGAGGCAGCCAGAACGTATCCGAAAAGTGGACCTTTGTGAAAGGAACCGGCTGATAAGGATAATCCGACCCCGTCTCTGCTGATACGATGCCGCAGAGACTCAGACAAAACAAAATAAGAAATAATACAAAATGTGACCTGCCCTGAATCTGTTTCATGTGCATTCCTTTCTATTGTGGTTTATGGTGTTGAGGATTTCTCTATAGTCATATCTTAGCGTCTGACACATCAATCATCAATATCAAACAGACATACTTTATCGACATGAGGTTTCACCCAATTTGCCATTGTGTCATAACAGGCGGGGCGTCGAAATAGAAAGTAGATAATGCAGGGATACTATGGTCCTAAATGGGCCAAAGTTCATTCAGTACTCAACTTTTAGGGAAGCCGCTTTACTTTGGAGGGTGTTTATCCTATAATGCCTGTTTTATTGAACCCGGAAAAAAGGTTTAACTATGGAAAAAGTCAAGATTTATGACACGACACTGCGAGACGGGATGCAGGCCGAAGGCATCAGCTTTTCGGTGGAAGACAAGCTGCTGATCGCCCGTAAGCTCGATGAATTCGGCTTGGATTATGTCGAGGGCGGTTTCCCCCAGAGTAATCCCAAAGAAGTCCAGTTTTTTCAGCGCCTTGCGGAACAGCCTTTAAAACATGCCAAACTGGTTGCCTTTGGCAGCACCCGCCGGGCGGGCAATACCGTTCAGGATGACCCTGGTATTCGCGCTTTGCTGGAAGCCAGTGCGCCGGCCTGTACCGTCGTGGGCAAAAGCTGGGATTTGCATGTCACTACGGTCCTGCGATGCAGCATGGAAGAAAATCTGGCTGTCTGTGCCGACTCGGTCAGCTATCTGAAAAAGAACGGCAAGGAAGTCATCTTTGACGCGGAGCATTTTTTTGACGGCTACAAAGCCAATCCGGAATATGCCATTAAGGTTCTTCAGTCCGCAGCCGAGGCAGGCGCAGCCTGTCTGGTCCTGTGCGAAACCAACGGCGGCAAGTTGCCCCACGAAGTGTATGAGATTGCCTCCACGGTGATCAAGGCGCTGCCGGGCGTTGAAATCGGCATTCATTGCCATAATGATACGGATTGTGCGGTGGCCAATTCACTGGCGGCAATCCGGGCCGGCGCCAGGCATGTCCAGGGCACCATCAACGGTCTGGGTGAGCGTACCGGCAATGCCAATTTATGTACCATCGTGCCGAATCTGACGCTCAAGATGGGCTTTGAAACCGTCGGGACGGAAAAACTCAAAACCATTACCGAGTTGTCTCGTTTCGTTTTTGAAGTGGCCAACATGACGCCAATCAATAATATGCCGTATGTGGGCGAAAGCGCCTTTGCGCACAAGGGCGGCCTGCATATCGATGCCCTGCGCAAGAATCAAAAAACCTACGAACAGATTGACCCCGAAACGGTGGGGAATTCCCGAAAATATCTGGTTTCCGAATTAT
>JBDKVE010000177.1:0-20327 GCA_039679345.1 Anaerohalosphaeraceae bacterium | reverse complement strand
GGTAAAATCGAACGCCAGCAGGCTTATACAAGGACGGCACAATGAGTTTACTGCTGCAAATCGGCGGTGTTCTGCAAATCAGCCTTCGCAGCCTGTGGCTGCATCGTCTGCGTTCCATGCTGACAATGCTGGGTATTATTTTCGGTGTATCCAGCGTGATTGCGATGCTGGCTATCGGCGAAGGCGCCAGCCGTCAGGCACAGGCACAGATTGCCCGGCTGGGAAGCACCAATATTATCCTAAAAACGCTCAAGCCGCCGCAACAAACTGCATCCGACACGACACAGCAGTCCGTGATTCAGTATGGTCTGACTTATGATGATGCCGAACGCTTCCGCGATACGATTCAGAATGCCCAGGTGGTTGTACCGTCCAAGGTGATCAGCCACAAGGCGTATTATCGCAATCGAGTGCTCGGTGTGGAAGTCATTGGGACAGTGCCATGGTACCCGGAACTGGCGCCGGTGCAATTGCAGCGCGGGCGATTCCTCGAAACCAATGATATGTATTATACGCTGAACAACTGCGTCATTGACCGCGACGCGGCCGATTCCTTATTTGTCGTCGATGATCCGATTGGGATGGATATTAAAATCGGCGGTGATTATTATCGGATTGTCGGGGTCCTCAGTGAAACCAAAACCGAACAGAATGAAGACGACCAATTGAACATGCAGCAGACATCCACGAATAGTGGTGCCAACGGCAAGATATACATTCCGATTACCACGATGAAAAGTCGCTTTGGCGAGGTGCTGATGCAATTCAGCGGCACCACCGGCATGCTTGGCGAACGGGTTGAATTGAGTGAAATCACGATCAAGGTGGCAACGATTGATGATGTGCTGCCGATTCGAGATTTGCTGGAGGGGATGCTCAAACGCTTCCATAAACAACAGGATTATCAGGTTATTGTCCCGCTTGAATTGCTGCGGCAGGCTATTCGCACAAAGCGGATATTCAGTATCGTGTTGGGATCTATTGCAGCGATTTCACTGCTGGTCGGCGGTATCGGTATCATGAATATCATGCTGGCGACCGTCAGCGAGCGTACCCGTGAAATCGGTATCCGGCGGGCTTTGGGGGCAAAAAAACGCGATATTGTGATTCAGTTTTTGTCGGAAACACTGCTGCTGACGCTAACCGGCGGACTGTTTGGTATGGCGCTGGGTGCGGTCATTCCCATCGCTGTTACGGTTTTTGGACATATGCCCACTGTAATTACGAGTGATGCGATGCTGCTTTCATTTGGCATTTCCGGGGCTGTCGGGTTAACCTTCGGGCTGTATCCGGCCGTCAAAGCCGCCAATATGGACCCGATTGAATCTTTAAGGCACGAATAAACAGAGTTGCAAATTTCAGACCGACATAGTATATTCAGGATGTCGCGTCTGTAGCTCAATTGGATAGAGCATCAGTCTTCGGAACTGAGGGTTGGGGGTTCGAGTCCCTCCAGACGCAGTCCCCTTTTTGACCTATAAAACCCATTTTTCCGGTGAATAATGCGGTTTGTGGGTTTTTTTGGGCAAGCCGTTGCTTTCCAGAATAATCTGATTCAATATCCTCCAGACGGCCTTGCGCGGCTAAGCAATCGGCTAAGCTGGAAGCCAAGGTTTTTCCATCATCTGTGCCCGTCGCCTGAGCAACATCCAGAATTCCTGAAAAATTTGGCAACATTGCAACGGCAGCTGTCTCAGCTTCTCGGACAGAGTGGGTATATCTATCCATCGTCAGAGCGATTGTTGAATGTCTCATCAAGGCTTGGGCCGTTTTGGGGTGTATTCCAGACCCGGCCAGCATTGACCCAAAACAATGACGCAGGCTGTGAAAATCAATCAAGCCTTGTTCAGTCGATGTTTTCAGAAAGTCCGAATCCTCCCGGTTTTTAATCTCATTCGGATTGTCCCCTGCCTGGGCCTTCCAATAGTTTCTTGCCCCTTCCATATCCTGCTTGATCATCTTGGATGTTTTATCCGGCATTCCAAATACCCTTGCTTTGGGCAACTTTCCAGAGGTATAGGCTTTCAGGGCTTCGCAAACATCGTTTTTTAGCGGCAAGTTGGCCGTCTGGCGGTTTTTAGTATATGCCCCGGCCAAGATTAGGGTCTTGCCCTGAAAGTCGATACAATCAACTGTGAGGGCTTCTATTTCGCTTTTCCGCAGACCTGTTGTCAAGGCCAACCGATAGATTAGAGCCCTGTCTTTACCAGTCAGGCCGAAGATTGTTCCAGCCCTAGTCTCCAGCCAGCCCAGTAAATAGCCAATTTCATCCAGCGTCAGTGCTCGTCGAATATGCCGACGGTCATTTTTAGTTCCCTGCTTTTCCAACGGTTCCAGCGGATGAATAGTCGCTCTTTTGTCTTTAATCATCCATTTACAGAATTGTTTGACCGCCTGGATATAGTCGTTACTGGTTTTTGCGGAAATACCCTTCTCTATGGTTTTGTTGCC
This sequence comes from Anaerohalosphaeraceae bacterium, assembly GCA_039679345.1. Lineage (GTDB taxonomy): Bacteria > Planctomycetota > Phycisphaerae > Sedimentisphaerales > Anaerohalosphaeraceae > Anaeroglomus. The sequence goes on along the minus strand of JBDKVE010000177.1, from coordinate 17,876 downwards.
AGCATCATTAGAGATCACCTTATCCCGCCGTAGATCGGCAAGCTCGGCCTCGACTTTGCTATAGGTAATGTCCGAATATTTCTTGAATTTGCATAATTCAAAGACTTTCCTTGCCCGGCTTATGACCTGCTGGATGTGCCTACCAACAAAGCCATTGGCCTTTAGCGATACTTCAAAGTCTTCGACATGTTCGGAAAGCAGCTTCCCCGCAGCCGCCCGCTGTGCCGGGATAATCTGCCATTCGACAAGCTTATTCACAACCCGCTGAGGTAGGCCGTCAATCCATGCCTGTATGTCCGGTGTCGGTTCTTGGTGCCCAGCCTTGAGATTGATGAGAGTTTGGATTTTATCACCAAATTGGCGGGTCAGGTCTTTGTCGGCAAAGCCCGGGAATCGATGCCGCTGGCCGTCAACATAAAAATCCAAACACCACTTCTTCGCCTTCTTGGTCTGTCCGGCTTCTGTATAGGTTTGTCGGTAAACCCTCATCGTTTACCTCCTTTAGCCTTGTGGAGTTCGTAGCCGAAATACTCCAAAAGAACTTCAAACGTTTCAGCCGATAATGTTTTCCCCTTTTCCATAAGTCGATGCAGTTGCGCTTCAGATACTCGACTTTCACGGGATATTTGTGCCCTGGTTTTTCCAGAACATTTGATCTCTTTTCGGATGGTTTCTGCAATCTTCATAGTGATAATATACCCTAACACTTTCTATCTGTCAAGCCTCACGTGATAATATTTCAATATTTTTTTTAGTTTCGACCAGTTGACTGAAACAAAACTCAAGAGTGGATTCATTACCACTTTCGTCCGGACCTTCTTCAAAGTGGTCGGGATATTGGCTGAGAATTCCATAAATTATTCGTGGTGAACACCTTCCTCTTCGGGTTATCCCCAGTTCATTCAATTTCGCAGCGGTCCAAACTGCTGTTTTCCCACATCGCCGACTTAAGCGAATCGCCATGATGACATGCCATTCACAAGGGCTTTTCGTGGCCCTAAAGCCGAATGGTAATCGAGCCCTCAGACCTGGGCGCTCCACTTCGATCTGGTCAAGCCCCAGTTCGATTGCAGCGTGACCGTTGATAACTGTTTTGGGCTCATTCTCAGGTTTTTGTTTTTTCATAGTGTACCTTTTGTAAAAAATCATCTTATCAGGTTGGTTATCTTTGATAGAGGCTTCATCTATCGCCTTAACAATAAACCATACTCGTCTTATCTTGTTTCCCGGAGTATATTAACTATAGTAATAACAGTTTGTTATTACTATAGTTTAATTAAGCTTCTCTTTCTCTTACCTCTTTTGGGGGATACCCTCCCCCCATTCGGGGGGTACCCCTGTACTGTTTTTTCTTGATATCCATACGCCGCAAATTCGGAATCAGATACCGCTTATCGACCTCTTTTCCTTTGTACACGATTCGGCGTTTCAGCCAGTTCTTTTTAGTCAGGTTGGAGACCGTCTCTGAAATTTCCTTTGAGCTAATCCCAAGCCAACGCCCAAGATGAGGATTCGATGCGTAACATTCTCCACTTCTTTTGTAGAGCTGGTACACCGCAGACAGTACTATTTTTTCTCGGTCGGTCAATCCTTCACGTTGCAGCACTTCGTGCGGAATGAATACTCCGATTTTTACAGGTTCGAGTTCATTTTTTTGCTGCGACATCATTCGTCGCCCCCTATCTCTGGAATAATGTCGATGGCCGACTCGATCAGTCGTTTGCGAACTGCCACGAGATAGGCCGCATCCCGTTTTTCTTTGTCCAATTCGGCATTGAAGGCTGGAATATCTATAACGCTGTCAATTGTCTCTGTAAGAATCCCTTGTAATTGCGACGGTGTCAGGGCTTCCAGTTCATAAACCTTTTTCCCGTATTGTTGCACAAATTTTTTGTAGCGCGCCGAGGATTCCTTTGCTTCTGCCGGATTGTCCGTTAGACCAAACCTCTCAACATGTTCTCGATTTAGTCCAACTCGCACAGCTTCTGCGTTGTAAATGTGGAGGTCCTCGCGCAACGACTGTAAAATGCTTTCGCCGATGTCGATGCCTTCCGGGTCGTAGTCAGACATCACGAGTAATAATAGTTTCTCTTTACCGCTTTTTTTGAACCGCTTCACAATTTCATTACGTGCAGGCAAAGAGCTATAGCCCCGCCCAATCGTATAATTAATGCAATACTTTTCGCATACTGGACTGATTATGCCCTGGACAGTCATTTTCTCGGCGACTACTTCGATATAAAGCGCCTGGCTCTGTTGCAAGTTCCGGTAGTATCTGGTGAGGAAATCGTCTATTTCCCCTCGCGAGAAATCCTGTACGTTATTATGAATGTACCACTTGCTCGTCTGCCGTGTTGGGTCAGCAATTGCATACATGGGAATTCTAGAAGTCAATCTGAGCCGTGTCAAAAGATCACACAGGTCCCCATAACAGGTCGAGTCGTTCCGATATCTACTTTTAGGATTTCCCGTGTTTCGCAGCGGTGGATCATTTAGTAACCTGTAATGGATTTGCCTGTCACTTAGCGGCCAGTAGGCCCGGTTCTCATCGACAATACGTATAGCGGACTCTGCCATCTGTGATTTTACATCGCTGATCCGTTTTCGTTTTCCCCTGTGTCCAACGTTGATTGTTTCAACGGAAATCTTCGTCTTGTTCCGGCGGTGTTCAAGCAGCGCTTCATACGCATCGTTCGGGTCAGCTTGGATGATTACCTCGCGTAGCATCTCGGCATTGTTTTTAATTCGCTGCCGATTGTAGCTTGTCAGAAGCTTTACAAACTCAGAGCTTGCGTCATCGAATTCATCGCCTCGGTCAATATCGAGCGTCCTATAGTGGACAAGTTTTAATCCTGCCACAATCGCCGCTTCACGTCGTCTGTGTCCACTGATTATGTACTTGTCCCGGCTCGCAACAATAGGCTCAAGAAGACCGTTTTTTCGCATGTCTTCCGCAATGGAAACGACCTCTGGATCATCCCGGTTTATCGGCCCGTAAATCTTTTCATTTTCAGGACTTGGCTTGAGCAGATACGGATTGATTTGCTGAACAGTCAGACAAGTCTGACCGTTTTCATTTTTGGAGTTGGCCAGACAAGTCTGACTGCTCCTTTTTCCGGCTTGTTTCGTGGTCATCAGACACCACCCCCTTTCCACTGCCATTGACGACGTGTAGGGCAACCGGCAGCAACCCAGGCTTCAATCTCGGCGCGGCGGAGCAGGAGTTTCTTTCCGAATTTCAATTCAAGGGGTCCAATTCTACCTGCCGCCTTCTGCGTAAAATATGTTGCCCGGCTGATTCCCAAAAGCCTGCAAAGATCGGTTACGCCAAGTAACAGAGGCTGGGCCTGTGTGGTTTCACATAATGACATAGACTTCTTATTCATTTTGTTCCCCCAATACGCCGCTGCCATGCCTTAAATTGTGGAAATCTCTTCAGTGCCCATGCTGCCGATTCAATTTCGGCAATTGACCACATGAAATTCCCCGCAGGGGACTTCTCCGGTGACATGACTGTTCCATCCCAAACAGCGGTTTGGAGTCGCTGCGGCTTGATTTGCAGGATGGCCGCTACTTGTCGAGTTGAGTACGTTTGTGTCATTTTAAATTCCTGATAATGGTTACAATTTTGTTGTTTCTAATTACCAGGAATATAAACGGTGATTAAATCTGGGGGATTTTATCACCAATAATGAGAAAATATTATTGTATTCAAACTATAAAAAAGTGTTTTATAAGAGAAAAAAGAGAGGTTATTTTTGAAATTAGATAAAGAATTTTCTTGCTGGTGATTAAATTATTTTGTTTCTAGTTGATTTCCTGAATAGCTTCTTATGGTACTTTCTCAAATAGTCGCGCAATGCCCTCCCTCGTTCTTTAGCATCAGTTTCAAATTGTATCGCATCAGCCATTTCTTTCCACATGCTTTTTGATTTGAACCAATTGGGATGATGCTGGAAGTAGAATTCAAGCTTTTTATCCAGACCAATATTCTTTTGTGGGCGTCCTCTTTTATTCGGCATGATTCCTTCAAAACCCATCCTTATCGGAAATTCACTAAACCTTCTAAAAACATCGTAGTCAGAGAATATTGACAAATAATCTTTGAAATTATTAACAAAAACAAACATATCTTCGAGCTCTGAATGCCCTTGCTTAATTTTTTCTATATATTTTTCATAAATGGATTCACCCTTATTATGAATAAGTTGAACTAATCCCAAGGCCTCAATCGCCGTTGAATCAGTCGCCCCCAGCTTCTGTAGCTTAAGAATTCCATCTTTCATTTTATTAAGATAATTTTCAAGATAAGGTATGATGATTTTAGAAAGACATTCTAACACCTCGTATTGTGACAAATTCTTCGTCCGTGATTCTGGTGCCGCTTTATATCTTTTAAATTGTAATAAGCCATGTATCTTAAACTGCTCGACGGTAGCTGTAAAGTCGTCTTGGATACTTACCTGAGTATTGTAATAGGGATCTTCATAATAATCCTCAAATTCCAATATAGTGTTAAGAAGCGAAATGGTATAAGATGATAGAATCTCTATCATCTCATTCGTCAACTCATCCAGGATATTGCAAAACTTCTCAATTGACCGTTGTTGTTTCATACCATAACATAAAAAAAGCCGCTTACGGCGGTCGGGCTTCGCGGGCCACAGGACCGAAAAACGGCTTTTAATATTAATTCTTATTTGCGAATTCGACCGGTTATCTTATCCGGTATAATAGCCCCCTTGTCAAGTAGCAATCAATATCTGATCCTATAAATCAGCGTATATTGTGCTGTCGGAATGGGTATTGATGGTGTACACAGCCTGTATTGAAGGGTACCCATTACAGACAGCATCCAATCATAGTAAAGGCAGATTATTCAGAGTTTTTGCTTTACTAATAAGGAACATATATAGCGATTTTAATTATGGCTTTTCCTCTTTCGATAGCTACCTCAAACGGAGGAAAATCACGCCCTATCCGCGCAAAGGACACGACAGCTTATTTTATCTATTTTCTTCAGAGGATATCTCTGTTGTTTCGCTATTACTTTTCCCTGGAACATTTTTGGCTGGGCGAGTGCGGCCTTCAGCGGCCCTGCGGAGTTCTTCTTTTTGCTTGTTTACCCGCCGGCGGTTATTATCGAAATCCCACGGGCTGGCATCCGAACTCACTGATTGCGATGCCATCCATTGCATTTGCTCTATTTCTTCCGGAGTCAGACTCTTGTCCTCCATCCCTTTATTCAATCTGGCCTGGATTTCTTTGCGCTGGGCCTCCTGAAACTGCGACTGATAATGTAAGTTTCTTGATCCATCGGGATTAGAATAAGATTGCACACTGGCAATCAGTTCTGCCTTGCCTTCTATAACCTCTATTTCCAGTCTGGAGAATACATATTCCACAGATTTCGCATCAGCTTGTTTTGTATTTTTAGCCGGAGCTTTGATGTAAACATATTTTTTAAACTCTTGAGCATTCGATGCAATTGGAAACTCGATTGCCAGCTTGGATTCATAACCAGCTTCTGGAGCAAGATAGAGCTTTGTATCAGTAGCTGCAATCCCTCCATCCAAAGACTCCGCCGCCAGAGTCAATACCCAGGCGTCCCCCGAAGAATTTATTGACGAGTGAATAGCTATCCCATTTGTTGAGGGAACATTATTCATCGTCACCGAACCGGAATTGCCCGATGTGATTGTATCTTTATTCTCACTAATTAAACAGGATTCAGTATTCATTACATAAGAATCGCTGTTACCTGCTTTAAACCGAAGTATCTTTTCAGAGCATATCAGGAAAGCAGGAGAAGGCTTCTGAATCAGAACGGCCTGGACCGGATTGTCAGCATTCTGACTTTTTGTGACTAATATTGACTGATCGGAAGCAGCAAATTCATAGCCCTCTTTTTTGACAGAGACAATCTTGTATCCTCCGGCTCCCGCAGGCAGAATAAAATTGCCGTTGGAATCGGTAGTGACCATTAGCTTCTCATCGGCCGATTTAGCGAGCTGGGTCTGGAGACTATCTGACTTTTGTGCTGTCTCTGCCTGCCCAGATGGACTTTGCGAGGCATAGATAAGAATACTAACCTGTGCCCCGGCTATCGGCTGGCCATTTTCATCCACTACTTTCGCTATATTCTCGGCAGATGCATCCATACCAGTGAATATCACCGCCAACACCAACAACACTACTTTACAAAGTCCAGTATTTTTCATATCGATTCTTCCTTAATTGAAGTTTAGCATCCATCTCAATAACAACTATCCCGTCAGGCTGATTTTCGCAAAATTATACCTCCAAGACCCAAAAGCAAAAGCATACACGGTTCGGGAACAGGCGACAAGATATATCGCCCGGCCACAATCTGACCTTTGTTATTGATATCTTCTCCCTTCAGATATCCCGTCAACCCCAATATACTGGTAAGATCTCTCATCCCATTTATTTCGTCCCATATAAAAACGTGGGCTGCGTTGTTGACATGAGAACCCCCAACCACCTGCCCAAGGTCATTAATTCCAAACGCCCATCCGGTATCCCCCGTTATCCCCCATAAATCCACCATTCCATTCTCCTCGTCCCAAAGAAATGGATGGATATCCCCGGTACTGGTTGCCGAGTATCCCACAACCTGGCCTGCATTATTTATCGCATACGCTCGACTATAGCCGCCTCCCAATGTCCCCAAATCCCTAAATCCCGAAGTATCCCAAACAAAGGCATGTTGATCGGGACCACTATTGCCCACCACCTGACCTATGTCGTTCAGTCCGCAAGCAACGGAATACTGCGATGATAATTGTCTTACCCCGGCCTGCGAATCCCACACCATTGCCCGAGATGAACTGAAACCGGCAACCTGCCCATTTTCGTTGATATCATACCCCGTGAATAATCCCAAATCCTGCTTGCCATGAACCTTATCCCAAATAAAGGCAAGATTGGTGCCATCGGGTGCATCCGCCCAGCCCAGGACTTGCCCTTTGTCATTAATCGCACAGGCACAGCTTTCCCGGCCGCCGAATGTCCCCAGATCGGTCATCACACCCGCTTCCCAGAAAAACGCATGAGTCTGGCCGGTGGATGTTTTCGACAAGCCCACGACCTGCCCTTTATCATTTATTCCCTTCGCCTCGGTGTACCAATTATCCCAATACCCCAGCGTCCCTAACTCGATTACCGTATATGGTTTCGCCGCCAGGGATAAGCCGGCCATGATAGATAATAAAAACACTACAGTTGTGTTCTTCGCGGTCATCATTTTCTCTCCATTTTTGCTACATTTTATTTTCATACTGCCCCTGAATGAAATGGTCCGCCCGAGGTGCGGTCAGGGGCCGTTTCGATGTATTCTCGCGGCCATCCTCGCTTAAATTTTCCACCTCGCCGAATAATCCATCCCGCCGCCAGCAGCATCAGCGTCGCCGGCTCCGGGATGACAATTGTCTCAAAGGCCATATCGGAATTCCATACCTCAAGGGGTGATTGCGAATACCAAGGAAACCGCTGACCACCCCAATAAGGATCCCCATCCTGCATCCCGTATTGATTCCAGCCACTGGTACCGCCGCCGCTTAATCCCTGAATCGTAAAGGCCAACTGCTGCCCCTGCGTCTGGGTGTACGGCTCATCAAAGAGGATCTCAATCCACTGCGGCTGTATGTGCAGAATCCCTGTTTTCTGTCTTGTCCCGGAAACCAGAACCTGCGGATTTACCACATTGGAGGCATTCACCTGATGCAAATCCACCCGGAAAGCACTGCCGTAAGGTCCGCTTATGGCCCCTCGCCCCTCAACCATCAACCGTATGCCGACCAGCAGGCCATCCATGCCGGCCTGAAAGGTCTGACCGCTCGTTCCATAGCTGGATAAATCAGCCGTAAAAGTATAATTCGACTGCGACTGGTCAATCAGCCCCCACCCCACCGCCGCCATCCCCAGCCATACCATCACCCACAGTCTTCTGAAGCAACTCATCCGTCGTTCTCCTTTCTCGTGTTATACTGATCCTGCTTGAAATTTTCCGGTTCGGCCCGGCCATTGTGGCTCAAGCCTCCGTGCTTGAGACTAATTCAGCCTCCGCCTCCGGCGGTTTTCATAATTTTGATTTTTGCTCTTTGATTTTTAATCTGCTTCTATGCCCACGCCGTTTCCAATCATCCACTATCGTCTCACATCTATCGTTTTTTTATTCCCGACCTCAAACCAGATTGAGGTTGAGGTCACTTTTTCGACCCGGCAGGGTCAAACCCGAATAGCGCTGTGGGGCGTGACCTGCCGGTCGCCCTTTTCGATCACACCCCGCCCCGACCCCAAACGGGGTCGAATGATTTATTGTAGCCCAAGCCTCCGCGCTTGGGGGTCATTCCGCCTCGCCGCAGGCGAAGCCAATCTCCAATTCACTTGGAATGCCTTCGGCAAAGCCCAAATACTGGCAAGCTCAGAGGCTTGCCCTACATTCCTAAGTGCCCTTCGGGACAATTACTCTTTGCTTTATATTTTATGCTCACAATAAGAAACTGTCCTTATGTATCTGGATTGAGACATAAACATGATATTTGCATATCTATAAGTCCAACAATACAGCCATTAGCAATTCTGATAAACTTACTATTCTGCCACTTATCGTGATAAGTTACTACACTCCAACCTGTTTTTTTGTCTCCATATAGCGACCATTTTAAACCATTACTAATGTTCATTGATACGCCAATATCCAAAGCAGCATCGGAGAGGAGTGTAATTTCTCCATCCTCAAATTTTATCTCAGGAATATCTGCCTCTTGATAATTAAACAAAGGGCAATATCCCCAAATATAAAGCAATCTTTTACTTTGGATAGAGATTTCGATTTGTAATGTATTAATTAATAGAGATGTTGTTGATTGCTCACCTACTATTGTATCAAACTTGTCTGTTGAAAATGGAATGAAATCAAAAGAATAATCTCCTTGACGATAGACAAGCTTGCCCTCAATTATATCTTCCGTTTTTTTATAAAACATTCTGTACATTATCTACCTGCGAATAAAAAGTGCACCACAGTATTTGTTTCAGAGTCGATAACTAATTGCCACGTCCCCTCTGTGCCATTCATAGTGCCGGGAACATCCCATCTTACCCCTCCTTTTAATCCACCAGGATCGGGCCTAGGTTTCCCCGCCTTCATAATATTTTGCATGGTTAAGCGAGAATCACCATATGGCCTTGCCTTTGTGCCTTTTTTAGTTATTTTATCTAAATGCTTTTCTACTGTTTTGCTTAATTTTAGGTTTTCTGGATCAATCTTCTTTAGAGCATTGTCAACAATATTTTTAGCTGCCTTCTCTTGAGCCTTCTTTCTTGCCAATTTCTCAGCAGCTTCTTTTGCAACTTGTTCTCGATATTCCTTTAGCCCTTCTGTCTTAACGAATGCTTGCATGCTTTCACCAGGAGTACCGAGATCGCCATCATTGACACAAAGGCGATCTGCAGCTTTCTCCACCATTTCTTCTGCAACTTCTTGTGGCGCATTTCCCCAAAACCAATCCCAAACTTTCTCGACCCAGCCCCACATTTGACCATGAGGATCAATCCTGTTAATCGGATTATTTCCGCAGTACTGATAGAGATTCATGCTGTCGGCATAGCCGATGGGGTCGGGCTGCAGGAAGCGGCCCAGCGCCGGGCTGTACATCCGGGCGCGGTAGGAATACAGGTCGGTTTCCGAGTCATATTCCCGGCCGGTAAACATAAACCGGTTGCCATACCCAGAGGCTGCTGCGGGCGTCCCATCCGGCGTCAGCCAGTTGCCGTCCGGCCCGGCGGTCGTATTGATCTTAGTCCGGCCAAAGGCATCATAACAATATGCCTCGATAATCGCATTATTCGCATTTGAAAGAGCCGCAACGGACCCAAGGCCGTCGTAGAAGTAATAATACCGAGCCCCCGCCGCCGTGTCAATCAGGCAAATCACCTCATCGATGCCGGGGCCGTAGATATACTTACGCGCCAGAACCCCGTTTTCATATTCGGCAAGAATCCGACCGCCGGCATAACAGAAGCTCAGAACCGTATCATCGGTTGCTGATTTGGGCTTGGAAACCCTGCGGCCGAAGGTGTCATAGGTATAGGTGAACTTGCTAGTTGAGCCGTCTTTGACCTCAATGAGGCGATTTTGAGCATCATACACATAGGTATAACTGCCGGCGCCCACATACTGGCCTCCATAGGTCAGATTGCCATTATAGTCATAGGTAATATCCGTTGAATCAATCGTCGTATATTGGTTTACCGCACAATAGTTATTGATCGTGTAGCTCGTTGCGGACCCGCTCGCGGGGGTATATGTCGTCCGATTAAAGACAGAATCATAGGCAATATTAGATATATTCGCCCAGCCCCAGTTGCTCTGATAAACCGCAGAAGTCAATTGATACAGGTTGTCGTAATTGTAGGTATGCAATCCCTGGTTGCCGGCAGCAGTAGTTACCATCGTGGTGCGATTGCCAGCCTTGTCATAACCGTATTCAAAGGTAATATCCGCAGTACCATCATTATTGATGTCATTAGCCACTTTGGCAAGCCAATTGCCAAGCTGGTTATCAGGAGAAAGACCAATCCTTTCACTATCCATGTAGGTATAGGTGGTCTTGCTTTCATAGGTCGGATTGTCGCCGGGGTCCCGACTGGTATTATACTGAACCGAGGTTCGACGAGAGAGAGTATCGTAAGTGTACCGTGCCAGAATAATCTCACCTTCTTTAATGTATTCAAGGCGATTCTGGGCATCATATTCATACCGGACCGTACTGTTATCGGGATACGTCAGCGTTTCAACCTGGCTATTGTTGTTGTAACTATAACCGACGGTACAATCATTCAGGTCTGTCGTTTTCGAAGGTCTGCCGATACGGTCATATTCGACTTTGTCAGTTGCGCTGTGGACATAGATGGTCTGTATTTCGGAAGAAGTTAAGGCGCGATTGAGCACCATAACCTCATCCATCAGGCCATTGAAATAATTGCCGCCCGCACCGCCGATAAATACATCATTCATTTGAGTTGCTGCCCAGAAGGTAAACGAACCGCTTCCGGATGGAGCCCCATTGATGTAAAAGGCATACGACCACCCGGATACGGTAACGGCGACATGTACCCATTGATTCAGACTCAGAGTACCCGTCGAAGCATATCCCTGTATCGTCGTCCCATTACCTCGATAGAACCGCAACTTATTGTCGCTGAAAGAAATCTCCAGCTTATAAGGCCAGTGATTGCCAGAACCGGTTTGAATAATAATTCTATTTTGGTCTGCAATCATTGTTGGTTTAATCCATGCCGACAACGTAATATTGCCCGTGATATCACTTAATGGGGCAGAATACGGCACGGTAATATAATCCATGTCGGTGGCGTTGAAGCTGAACGCTCCGCAATATTGCCCAGGTGTATAGAGCGCAGAGGTATTCTTCTGAGCAGTACCGTTTCTGGCAGCCCCGCTGCTGTCCGACACCGTTTTTGTATCGGCACAGTCATCCAGCTTCCAATAGCCTTTGATATACGATCCCAGTGAGGTATCTTCCAATCGCGGGGTGATGCTGACTAAGCGGCCAGCAATGTCATAGAGGTAATCTTCGGTTGGCTGATTCGGTAACTTCCTGCTAACCATTCGACCAAGAGCATCATACTGATAGGTTGTTTTTTGTTCATAGGAATAGCCCGGGTTTTTGGTATACTGAATCAGATTACCGTTTATATCATAATCGAATGACTCAGTTCTGGCATTTCCAGAACCGGGATACATTTCGTATCTTATCCTGCTGACATTTCCAAAGGCATCATATTGATAATACGTATATTTGCCCTTTGCATCCTTAATCGACTTTACATTTCCATCTAAATCGTAACTGTATTCTGTAACGGCATTTTGGGCATCCGTTTCTTTCCACAGCAGGTTACGTTCGTCGTATTCATAACCGGTTTTGTAGAGCGGCGTTGTTCCCGGCCCGGTGTATGTCGTCCCGGCCCCCTTGGGATCAATAACCGTCTTAACATTGTCATTATTATCATATTCCAGATAAGATGAATACCCTGTCGCATCAGTTACTTTTTGAAGTTTATCGAGCAGATTGTAGGCATATTCGGTCCTTTGATAGGTTTCCGGGTCTTCAGGATCAAACGTATCTTTCGCCTGAGATTTGACTTCCGACAACTTCTTGTTGCGATTATAAGAAAATGTTGTCTTTGCACCTAATGCGGAGGTCATTTCAATAAGCTGGTTAAGATTGTTATAGACCATCTCAGATGTTTTTTTCGCTGGATCTGTAACTGCAGTAATATTGCCAACCAGGTCGTATTCATAATCAACCTGAATCTTCTTATCTTCCGGATCGACAACAACCGACTTGAGCCGCCCACGGTTCAATTCATTACGCTGCTGTAAAGAAAAGGCATCCAACTGGGTGGAAATTAATACGCCATCCTTTATAGAATATAATGGCACATTAAATATCATCACATTATCTATCTTGCCATCAAAACAATTGCTCATGGATTCATTGCCACATCCAATCGTAACAGGCTGATTATCAGCTACTCCCTGCTCATTGATTATGCCATCGCCTGCGTTCTGGCCATCGATAAGAAATATATATGTACCAATCTTTGTATTGGAATCATAATCTATTACTATTTCTACCCTAACCCACTTCTGTAAAGGAACAGGCAGTGTACTTGTCTTCTCGGTAAGAGCGGTTCCACGGGCAAAGCCCAGCTTGGGCTCAGCATCCTGGGTCAGGAAAAACGCATATGAGGTTGATTTGGAAACAATCATTTGTTTATCCATACCGATGTGTAATCCACTATCAACATAAATCCAAGCCGATATCATAATGGAATTGTTTATTCTTAATTTACTCTCGGCATAATCATTACGTGAACCAATAATCCCATCATTCTGACCATCGAGCTCAAGGGCCTGCCCTCGCTTACCCGAGACGCTATGGATTGAAGAAGATTCATCATTGCTGCCTGAACGGATAACAGTCCCCTGATGTTTATAGTTTGATGAATCGACTATCGCAGAACTTGCAGAATTGTCATCTGCTTTCCAGTACGCTTGTAGATACATGTAATACAATCCATAACGACAGATAGGCATAATATCATCGTCGTACTTCAAACAACGTTGATAAATACGAATATCATCCAGGGCTCCCATGTAATTCTCTGAATTGGATCCTCCAATTAAGAGAGTCTGGCTGGTGCCAAAATCATCCCGAATTCGATTGTTTTCTACAGGTGCATCACCAGAACTAGAATAAAGCCTAATATAATCTTTATCAAAAGTTAGTGCAAAGAAATTCCATCTATCCGAATTAATTCTTGCCGAAAGACTATTGATATTCCCTGCCGCATCACGGATATATGCTGTCAATTTATTTTCACTGTTGATATATATTTTGAATCCCTTACCGGTGATATCCTGATTGCTGATTATACATTGATTTTTGTTATTTAAACTGGCAGGCTTAAACCATCCTGTGATAGTGAAATCATGATTACCAATAGAAAAGGGTGAATTGGAGACTGTAATCCAATCATTACCATCAAAATATAACGTCCCATTGACATGGTTATAGTTCGTATTATGCATCAGAGACGTATTTCGGATGGAGGCTCCATGATTACCTTTACCGCTTTGATCAGTAACAAGATTACTTTCAGCATTGTCATCCATTGTCCAATGAGCAACAAGGGCCTCTTCATAGTATTTTAGTATTGTTTTAACATTATCCGGAGAGTTTATCTCCTTAAGCTGGCCGTCTGTATTATATTTAAATGTCACTTCCGGCTGTTGCATATCATCCGGGGTCATGACAGCGGGATAAGTGATTTTCATCAAATTACCAATCTGCGTTCCATATCCTGGCTGATCAAAATCATATTCATATAGTACTTTGTTGCCCGCAAAATCGGTTGCCGAACGAACCAAATTATAATGGTCTATGCCTGTATATTCATAACTCGTCGATCGAGCTGATATGGAATAGTCCGCATTATACCCCGTTTCAGTCAAGGTAAGCAGATTTCCATAATCATCGTAGGCCAGATCAACCGTACTGCCGGAAGGAGAGACGGTCTGGATAAGCCTTCGGTTCGTATCATAGCTGTATTGGGTCAGATAGCAGAACGGATCGCCCGAACGCTTTTGGGGCGTACTGGCAAGAATCCCTTCAGCCAGTGTTGAACCGTAGTCATCATAATATTTAATTGTCGTGACATTATTTCGGTCCATTTCAGTAAACATATTATGCCAGGGATCATAGCTAAATGTGAAATGCTTATCGCCATAGACCTGGTCTATTACCCAGCCTTCTGAATCATAAGTGTTGTCAATATATGTCTGATTTTCAGGGTCTTTAACGGTCTTTATCCACGGCTTGTCGTCATCAGTTTCTGGAGTTTCCTCCCCTTGATAACTATATGTTGTCGTCAGACCGGCTGGATATTCCGGGGTTCCCGGCATCGTAACCTGTCGGAGCCAATTACGAGTATCATCGTAAGAATATATCCAGCTTCGACCGGTAAAATCCTTGACTTCTTTGAGAAGACCTCGGTCATTGTAACTTAAAGCGATATCCCGTCCCAAATCATCTGTAATTATCTCTAAGAGGCGATTTCCATTAACAAAGGTGTAAACAAAACTGATCTGATTGCCATATTTATCCTTGATATATGACAGCATATCCGACACATCAAAGCCTTTGCTACCGCCATTTTGATAGACAATCCTGACAGTATCATTAGATTGAATTTCCATGTAACTGCCATCCGGTGTGACAGGATTGAGCCTTGAGATATTCTGGGAATCAACCACATATTTTTTGCGGCCGTGATTACCGTCAAACATGACAATAAACTCAAGCTGCCCGGCCTGATTTTTCTGACGGTACAACTTTTGATTATAGTTCATGTCCCAACCATAACCAAATGGACTTTCGCCACTTTGTTTGCCGCAATAATGCCGTTCAAATATTACCGACAATGCCCGGCCTGAGAGTGTAAAATCCCGTGTATCCAGAGTGAATTCACCATTGTTCGCACTAATCGGCTCGCCACCCTTGCAGTCCAATCCTGTTCTCTGAACATTATTGGGATCAATAGACGACAGAGGGGATATTCCATCTCTTTCCGGAATTGTGCCTTCGGTAATTACCAGCCAGGCTTTTTTGCCTTTGGCATAAAAACCTTTTTCTTTGTTTTTATCTGGACAAGCGTGCTCTTTCAAAATGCCATCCGGATCCTCCACGTAGGCGACAACTCCTTCGGGAAGAGCTCCAGTAACATAGAGATTTGCTGTATAGTCATAATCGGGTCTTGGATCACATTTTGCATTTTTATCATTTGCAAGATGCTTAATGGAAATACAATATCTATCCCCAATCTGGCAGAGATATGAGGCTTTCTCTACTATCCCAAAGCTTCTGCTCTGATGAGATCTGTTTCCACATTGCAATTTATACTTTTCCGAATGACTCCCACTGTGGTCGCCAATTTCTAATGTTATTTCCACGGTTCTTTTGTTCTTATCGCTGGTTGGGTCCGTCCCTTGGCCTAATTCCTCTTTATCTGACATTCCATCTTTATCCGAATCAGCATCCTTGGGATTGCTCCCATGCCGCTGCTCCTCAAAATCATCAATTCCGTCCCCATCAGAATCGGTATGACCGAATCCGCTACTATTATTTATCTTATTAGATGTGTCACGTTGATCCATCTTGTATTGGGCTACCAGAGAAGACTGTTCGATTTTTTCATCACCTTCAATCCCCTTGGTATAAAGCGACTGTACCTCGCTACTCATTAGTGCATCATTAAAGAGCATCACATTGTCCATATTGCCGCTAAAATATTGGAACAATCCACTACCGCCAACGGCATCGTTTCCACCTATCTGCATCTCCGTCAGACTTACTAAACTTTGTGCAGTAGAACAATTCACAGCTTGCTGGTTATCAACATAAATTGCTAATCGTTCTGCAGATACTTTGGAGCCGTCAAATACGGCCATAACAAAATGCCAGTTTTGATTATTGATCATCGGACCAATAAAATCTTGACCGCCAATGCGGACATTTAATGCCCCCGCAGCAGTTCTAGCTAAACCAGAAGTCACAACACCCGCATTTTTGCTGACTAATAATCCTTCATTTCGGCTGCTGTTTGTATTGAATTTAAACCAACCACCTAATGAGAATTTGGATAAATTACTTACAACCTGAGTTTTTGTAGTATCAAGAGAGATATAATCATTAATACCATTAAATGCAAATCCAGAACTCATGCCATTCATACCATTGATTAGCGTTGTATTAACAAGATTGAGGGGATATGAGTTACTTTTAGCTTCTGAAATGTAAAGGACTGTTTCTTTCAGAGATGACTCATTCATTGTCCAACCGTATTTTGCAAGAGAAAAAGATTCAGTCCCCTTTCCTTCATTCCAAAATGAATCCTTTAACGAATCAGTAATAAGTCTATTTCGCGAAAAACATAAATAATCTATTTTAAGATCACAAGTGGAACCACCACCAATTTTGACCATGTCCGATGTTGGTGGAATTACCACATGGAATGGATATGTAGAAGATTCATCATACCACTGGCTATCATATCGATATGCCAAACTAATATCTGTAGAATTTGAGTCAATTTGAAACTCTACAATGACAGCTACCCATTTATTCACTGGCAATTCTCGTTCAACTTTACTCTCCGACCCACCGCTCTTAATAAATGTCTGGAGTTTCTTATTACGCAGACGGACTCCATACCCTGAACTTGAATCCGCATTTAGTTTTGTCCATATATCACCGGTTCCTGAGCCAGTATTGACCCAAAAAGCAAGTGACAAATATCCATCCGTTGTTGGTAAATTAAATTCATTTGATGATTGATCTATTGTATGCGGTAAGCTACTTAATTGCAGGGCATTACCAATCTTACCCGGCACAATCCAATCCAGTGATTGCCCCATAATTTTGGTGGTATTGAATGTTGTCCCAGTCAATATTCGATTGGAAGTAAGAGGGTCTAGCCCATATTTTACTTCCCATCCATCTTCCAGGAAATCGCCATCGGTGTCATAATAATCGGGCATTGTTCCGAGCCCCTTTTCACCATCCACCCATCCGTCACCGTCACCATCGACCCCCTCCGGATACTCTGTTTTACTAATATAGCCATCATAGCCATCGACCAAACCATCTGAATCCATATCGATACTATTGATCCCATTTATTGCATGATCTTCTTTATCAAGCAAACCATCGTTGTCCATATCATTGTCATGAGGATCTGTCCCCAATGTTTCTTCTTCATGATCTGTTAGTCCATCGTTATCAGAATCTCTCTCCGAAGATTGATCCCAGTAATTTGACCAAGTCCATTCATATAATGCGGTTGAGCCTCCATACTTGCTATATTTTTTCTCCCAGCCATCATTGAAGTCATCATATTTTGTAATTTGGCTTGAGCTACTTTCAATTATATATGGATCGGCATCTGAAAGCCCGGGGTGATTATCCGCAAGATATTTTCCACCTCTGACCACACCATTTGGATATACCAGCCGCCCCCCAACATGGATATCATCAGGCCCATCAATTAAGCCATCACCATCCGTATCCGGATTGATAGGATTTAACTCAATTGTAATATCCCTATATGCATAAGCTGGCCATTCTTCCCCATCTTTTAATCCATCAAAATCACTGTCCGGTTCCTGAGGACTTGGAGTATTCCCATTAACGACATAGGTATATTCTTGCCAGTTTGTCATGCCATCGTGATCAATATCTTTAAAATACTCATTAGGAGGATTGCAA
>JBDKVE010000176.1:0-12406 GCA_039679345.1 Anaerohalosphaeraceae bacterium | reverse complement strand
CAGGAAGGGAGGACCTGTCTTCAACTTTAAAAGTACCTCCAGTGATTTGGAGTGTGGTTTCACAGTGAATGGAACCGATATCTACAGTACCTTTGGTTCCGTTGCTGATTACGCCCGCTGTAAAACTACTGTCGATGACAACGAAATCACCGGTGTCAGGGAGATCAGAAGGATCCATACCTCCAAAGACCGCCCAATTGGTTACATCTTCCCAATCAGTCGGGTCAGTTGTTGATCCCCCGTCCCAGTCATACCTCATTCCCAGAACTGGGTAGGTCAGTGTCCCAAGAATAATAGCAACAACCGTCATCCAAATGCCCCAATCTTTTTTTTGCGTTTCCATGTGTTAAACCCTCTGTTTAAAATGTGTGTAATCAATCATACATTGATAAATCAAAATCGCTGTTCGCATCTTCTTCTGTAGAATCCAGACAGAACTGGACTTGGTTATCACTTGAGAAGGAGGACTTGGGCAGGTAATTTTGATTATAGAAACTCCACTTCGCCCCCCGAAGAGCTTTTTGCCTTGCATAGTTTTCTCCACGATCCTTCTCCCATGATCCTATACCGGAGATTTGGAATCGTGATGCAGGCCGCGATGTTTCAACAATTCTATCAATAGAAACAATTGGCAGTCAAGTATAAAATCCTATTATTCTGGGATAGTCAGGAATCCATGCCTAAAAGCAAACCTTGCTTGTGGCTGCATTTCGTGACTCTTTAAAAAGGGTGATTTTTTTGCCGGAATATCATGCAATTAAGTGATGCAGCCTATTTTTACCGACTTTAGCGGGGATAGGTATATTTACTGATTGTATCAAGATGACACGGGTATGTATAATAGTTCCCATCTCGGAGGGTCGAGATGAAAGCGGATGCGATTAGTCGGGTAGGGGTTAACCGGCCCATTGGACTGAGGAGCATACTCTATCCAGTGGGCCGTTTCATTTTAGGCAATTTCTTGGCCATATCTTTTTCAGGAGGTGTACGATGAGTACTCAAATCAAATCTATCATGATCATTCTAGTGCTTTCTGTCTGTTCATTCACCCATGCGGCGACCTATGGCGGAGGAAGTGGTACGGCGGAAGATCCCTATCAAATCTGGACACCCCAGCAAATGAACGCCATCGGGGCCAACTCTGCTGATTGGAGTAAGCATTTCAAATTGATGGCCGACATCGATATGTCTGCTTACCCTGGTACACAGTATAATATTATTGGAAATTTAACCACGGAGTTCATCGGTACCTTCGATGGCAACGGGCACGTTGTTCGCAATCTGACCTATACATCTGATGCGGTTGTTAATTATGTTGGCCTGTTTGGATACACCAATAACGCCACAATACAGAGACTTGGCTTGGAAAATGTCTCGCTCTCATCTGGAGGCGGATGGATTGGCGGGCTGGTGGGCTATAACAGCTTTAGTATAATCACCGCCTGTTATGTCACGGGTTCTGTGAGCGGCACGACCAATCAGATTGGCGGTTTGGTGGGGGAGAATAGGTATTCTTCAATAACCTCCTGCTATGGGAATGCTATGGTCAACGGAAACTTGCTTGTCGGTGGACTGGTGGGGAGTATTTATGATTGCACACTAACCAGTTGTTACGCAACCGGCTCATGCAATGGTATAGAGAGTGTCGGAGGACTTGTAGGGCGGATTAGCGGTACGGACAGTACACTCACGGCCTGCTATGCGGCTGGTTCAGTCAATGGAACACACGCTGTCGGCGGCTTGGTAGGGGATCTTTATTGGGGAACTTTAATCACCTGCTATGCAGTGGGTCCAGTTACCGGGACAGGTAATTATGCCGGTGGTATTGTAGGGTATAATGAATCTGGCACAGTTATGAACTGTTACGCTACCAGTGCCGTCAGTGGCAATTCTTATGTCGGTGGTCTGGTAGGGTCGAATTTTCGCACAATCACGGGCTGTTATAGTACTGGTGCCGTCAGAGGAACAGGTTCTTATATTGGTGGACTGGTGGGTAATGATTATGGTACCACCACCTCCTGCTTCTGGGATACTTGGACCAGCGGCCAGACAGATGGAGTCGGCAATCAGAACCCCGATCCCAGCGGTGTAAAGGGTAAGGACACCTGGGGTATGAAGTCGCTTTCGACCTTTACCGATGCCGGCTGGGATTTTTCAGCACTCGACGGGGATCCTGCCGACTGGTGGAAACCCGGCGCTCATTATCCCCATTTGTCCTGGGAAGTCTTATATGGCGGCGGCAGCGGAAAGTCGGTGGATCCCTATCAAATCTGGACACCGGAGCAGATGAATGCGATCGGTACCAATCCCGTTGACTGGGGAAGCTGTTTTAAGCTGATGGCCGATATTGACATGTCTGCCTATACCGGCACGCAATATAATATCATCGGCAATTCAAC
The DNA here is from genome assembly GCA_039679345.1 of Anaerohalosphaeraceae bacterium. Taxonomy (GTDB): domain Bacteria; phylum Planctomycetota; class Phycisphaerae; order Sedimentisphaerales; family Anaerohalosphaeraceae; genus Anaeroglomus. The sequence goes on along the minus strand of JBDKVE010000176.1, from coordinate 10,007 downwards.
CACAAAATTTGCAGGCACCTTTGACGGCAACGGACATATTATCCGTAATCTGACTTACAAGATTGATAATGCCATGGATTATGTTGGGCTGTTTGGGTGGATTGCAGACGCCCTTATCCAAAATCTGGGTGTCGAAAATATCTCCATTTCATCAGGTGGCAAAAATATCGGCGGTCTGGTGGGGTATAACGAGGAGAGTTTGCTATCAAATTGTTATATGACCGGTTCAGTCAGCGGATTAGGCCATGTGGGGGGACTGGTAGGCCGGAATAATTCCAACAGTAGGCTATTGGCTTGCTATGTCAACGGTGCGGTTCATGGGACAAATGCTGTAGGCGGTCTTGTGGGAGGAAACTATTCCGGTTCGCTTGAAAATTGTTATGCGACCGGCTCCGTGAGTGGAACAGGCAACTATGTCGGGGGCTTGATAGGATATAACACCAAAGGGAAACTCACGGCTTGCTATGCAGCCGGTTCAGTCGCTGAAACCGGCACCCGTATCGGGGGTCTGGCGGGATGGAATAGTGCCGATTCGATAGTCACAGCCTGTTTTTGGGATACCTTGATCAGCGGCACAAGTAATGGTGCCGGTGGAGGGTCGTCCAGCGGGATAACAGGTAAAACAATGGCTGATATGCAGTTGCATTCAACCTTTACCTCGGCCGGGTGGGATTTTACCAACGAAACTGCGAATGGAAATAGTAATTTCTGGCGGATGTGTGAAAATGGGGTGGATTATCCTCGACTGAATTGGGAATCGATGAAGGGCGACTTCGCCTGTCCGGATGGGGTTAGATCCGAAGACCTGGACTATTATGTCGGCCAATGGCTCAGAATGGATTGCATGTGGGACAATAACTATTGCGGCAGTGCAGATATGAATAATTCCCACACCGTGGATTTGGACGATTGGGTGATATTTGCAGCCCAGTGGCTCAAGGAAGGTGATGGAGTACCTATTGACATGGTGTATCTCCCTGGCGGAACATTTCAGATGGGTAACAGTATCTCAGGTGAAGGATATTCCAATGAACTTCCCGTCCATGCGGTCACCCTCAGTCCCTTTTATATGGGCAAATACGAGATTACCAATGATCAGTATTGTGATTTTCTCAATTCTGTCCTATCCCAGGGATTAATTTCTGTTGGATCTGATAACATTATTTACAAAGCCGGTTCCGGGACTAGTTATCCTTACTGTGATACCTACCAGTCTTTTAACTACAGTCAAATCAACTGGAATGGCACTGCTTTTACTGTCCGTAGTAAAAGCGGACGGGGCATGGCCAACGACCCGATGGTGCAGGTAAGCTGGTATGGAGCGGTAGCTTACTGCAATTGGCGGAGCCAGCAGGAAGGCAAACAGACCTGTTATAATCTGACGACATGGGAGCGGGATCCCAGTAAAAAGGGCTACCATCTGCCGACGGAGGCCCAGTGGGAATATGCCGCACGAGGGGGTTTATCGGGGAAACGGTTCCCGTGGGGGGATACCATCAATCAAACTCAGGCAAACTTTTACAGTTATACCTATTCTTACGATGTCAGTCCTGATAAAAACCAGCATCATCCAATTTGGAATGATGGGGTATATCCTTATACCTCTCCGGTGGGCTTTTTTGATGGCGGCTTGAAATATAAGGCCAATTACAATTGGCCGAGTAGTGTAACCAGCTATCAAACCGCCAATGGCGGCAATGGGTACGGCTTTTATGACATGGCTGGCAATGTCTTGGAATGGTGCAATGACTGGTATGGTAACAGCTATTACAGTTCGAGTCCAAGTTCTAACTCAACTGGACCCACAATAGGGACTTCTCGTGTGCTTCGTGGTGGCAGTTGGGGCCACGATGCCTTCGGCTGCCGGGTAGCCGGCCGGGGCGGCGAAAACCCGGGCGACCGCTACGGCAGCATCGGATTTCGGGTTTCCCTGGACCATGAATAACCCTTTGCCCTTTTAATCTTTTACCCTTTTTGGGGTATAGAGGCAAAGCCCTTGTATGATAAAAAAAAAGAACAGGGTTTCACAGTTGAAAGTGATAACTGAATTTATGACTTTATACTGTGGACAGAAACGATTGAAAGGCAATAGAAAAAATCTCTATAAAAACGGATTTGTTGCGTGGGTAGCGTCATAAAATAGCTCCCACACCCGTGGTCTATTATGATTTCCGCCGAAATCTATTTACAGATTACCCATAATTTTCTCTCAGAGACGGGCTTTTTGTGTCCTTCTTTTCAGTGCGCATCAGTGCGCACCCCTTTTTTAGGCTTTTTGAGTCCATAAAAAAATCCTTGTAAGTGTTTAACCTACAAGGATTTAGTTCATCGAGGCCGACGGGGGTCGAACCCGCAACCTTCGGATCGACAGACCGGACAGCAAAATTCATAACCCATTGATAAATCAAGAGGTTACGGAAATTTCAAAAAATAGCTTACAAACCAGCTTACAAAATGCACAAAATCAGGCCGATTTTATCGCCCCGGAACTGGCTAAAATCATTGAATTATGGCCTGACCTGCCGGAGTATATCCGGGCGGCAATCAAGGCATTATTGGACTCTATGAAATGATAAAGAAATATCAAACAAAAGATGTTTTAAGTTGACAACAATATATATGAAATGATAAAATAGGGTAACGATTAAGTTCAGTCTTTGTTGACAAATTCAACAGGTGCTCCTTTACATCTTATGTTCAGCAGGTCGGTCTTGTGGAGTGCAAAGGGCATTAAATAGGAACGGGTTTGGATATTTAATTAAGGGAAAGGAAACGGTGTGTGATGAGGTGTAGGAGGTCTGATTTTTTTGTGTTATGTGTCTGTTGTTTATGGGGGTAGGTTTTGGCATACGATACAACACTTTATCCTGCTCCGGCCGGTAGTCTCAGTGTGCCGGATGCCAACACGATTACATTCAGCGAAGCAGGAATCTCGGTCGGTGATGCGATTACCACGCAATATATGAATCATGGAATCCTCTTTGGCGGCGACAATCCGTTTGTTGCCGATGACACAATCGGGAATCCTCACACCAGCCCGGTTTTAGAAGGGCATAACGAGGGTACGCACGAGGGGATGATTGAAGCCTGGTTTGTCACGCCGCAAGACCCCAACACCGGGGATCCGAATGCGTTTTGCACGGTGAATGCGTTTTCGCTGATAGCGGGGCATTTTGATAATATTGGCTCCACACGGCTGGAATGGTTCGACGCATTGGGCGGCAAGATGGGCGAGCGGCTCAATACCCTTATCGGCGTGGAAGAATTCTTCATAGAGGATATCGGCATTGCCCGGTTTCGTATATCCAAGGTTTATGAAGACGAGGAAGGTTTTGCTATCGATAATGTCCGGATTGAAGAGCCGAACGCACTGCTGCTGACCAAAACGGATAATACCGGGGGCGAATGTCAGGATATATGGACCCAGTTTACCTATACGATTTCATACCTTTACCCGGACGATCCGAATCACACACGGCAGCCTCTGACGGGACTGAGACTTATTGATACTCTGCCCAAAGGTGTGGATTATATGTCGTCGTCGCCCGCCGGAGACTATGCTGTTTTTTATCATACGGTGACATGGGAATTGGGGATTATCTATCCGGGTGTGCCGGGCAGTGTGACTTTGACGGTGATGGTTAATGAGCAGTCGAATCCCGGGGATGATTTAATCAATGAAGTGGAGCTATGCGACAGCGAAGGGGATGTTCTGCTGATGGCGACCCGCAGGACACCGGTATGCTGCTGGGGCGATGATGTAATCTATGTGGATGATGATGCGCCGGGGTATTATCACAACGGGACGAGTTGGGAATATGCCTATATGGATTTGCAGGATGCGATTGCGTGTGTTGAGCGAGGCTGTGTGAAGGATATCTGGATTGCCAGGGGGACGTACTATCCGGGGGATGATCCGACCGTTAGTTTCAAGATTCCTGCGGGGATTTCGGTATATGGGGGTTTTGCGGGGACAGAGACCGACCCCAATCAGCGGGATATCAAGGCTAATCCGACGATATTGTCGGGATATATTCGGACCGTCAATGGGATTGAGGAACGGAACGAAAAAGTGGTGATCATGGGAAATAACAGCCTGCTGGATGGGATAACGGTAGAAAAGGGTGAAAGAGGGATAGTGATTGAAGGTGCAAACGTCTCTTTACGTACAGATATAATTAGAGAGAATTTGTATTGGGGCATTAGGTGCTTCAATGGGAATTTAGATTTATCTGATACTATAATATCCAATAATGGAAATGATGGTGTATATCATTCAGGACTTTCTTATCAAATATATATAAAAAATTGCATCGTTTATGAAAACAAGCAAAATGGTGTTAATTGTCAGCACTCCATGCCGACAATTGTTAACTCTTTAATTCATCATAATGGAATAGATGGTGACACATACAATCCCTATTATGGCATTCGCTTGTTTCAGCCGAACAGTCGTCCTGTTCTGCGGAACAATACAATTGTCTGCAATACCAGTGCGGGGATTTATTATGTCGATAATTCTTACGGCACCCTGCCCAAACCCCAGGTTAAAAACTGCATTGTCTGGCACAATGCCGAAGACGAAGGGTTTGTCGATATTCAGGGATTGAATGATATTGCTCATTCCTGTCTGACCAATCCGAACAATGTCTATGGAATCAATCCTCAGACAGATGCACGGGGCAATCTCTATTCGAATCCCGTATTTGCGTATTCCGATCTAAATTTGTGCAATTTTCATCTGGCCTATAATTCGCCCTGCAAGGATATGGGCGATCCGAATGAAACCGCGACGACCGAAGCAGATATAGACGATCAAGCTCGCATTGCAGGCAATTCAGTAGAGATAGGGGCCGACGAAGTGGATTGCGAAGATGTATATAATTCACTCGATTGGGATGCTGACGGTTTAGTCAATCTGAAAGAATTTGAAGCGTTTTCAGCGGCGTGGCTGACGTATGATCCAAACCATCCGAATCTTCCGAATCCGATTGATCCCAATGCGATTCTGCACTGGAACCCGATGTGTGATTTAGACAGTGATCTGGATGTGGATATGGCAGACCTAATCACATGGATTAGCGATAACTGGCTGTGGTCAGCCTGCTGGAAATACAATATTTCAGCCATGCAGCAGCAGGCTCCCGCTATGATGACTCAAAGCTACACCTTGCTTTCCGAATCGCTAAGCATTACCTCCACAAATGCTCAAACCATGAAGGCTGAATCAGCAGACTTGTCAGAGGAAGCAAATCTTACTCAGTCATTGATCAATCAAATTGATTGCCTGATTGAGGTGGACCAAGAGAATGCCGACACATGGCAGGAGATGACATCTCTGCTGGAACAAAGCCTGTTGGAAATAGAAAAGACAAGGATTAAGACGGCGGAGTTTTAATCCCTGTAGTATTTGCATTATCATATTTTATATCAAGAAAGGAAGGACGTTATGAACCGGTTAATGATGTTATTGGTAGGGTTGTCTTTGCCGGCGTTGGCGGGATATACCTACGAGATTAAAGATGGGGGTAATTTTTATGACCTGTCTTTAAATGATCAATCTCTATTAATGACGGGAGGAGAGGGACACTATCTTGATCTTATGGGATATAGCAATGCAGTCATACAATCAACATCCCCTTTACTAAGTGAAGGTAATGGTGGGATATGGTTACTAATGGTTAGTGGTTACAGTACAATAGATATTGCAGGAGGAGATATTCATCGTCTGTCGATGTCATCTTTTGCGCAAGCTCAAATTAGCGGCGGAGAAGTTGATCAGATATATACCACTCAAAATGCCACATTATCAAAACATATCGAGATCATTTGCAAGGCATACAATTATGATCTGACAACAAAAATGCTTACGGGTTCATGGGGAGATAATTCTCTCTTTAGTATTCAGCTTATGGATGTGCAAGGCTATTCGCCTACGATTGACAATATCAAGTTTACCATCATCCCCGAACCAGCAACAATGTTATTGCTGGGATTGGGCGGTGTTCTCCTTCGTCGTCGTCAATAAAACTCCTTCTGCTTAAGTTATTAAGCACGCCTGCCGGATAACTCCTTAATTCCGACCCTATCCGGCAGGCTTTTTTTCTTGAATTGAGGTGCTCCCCGGATAGATTTCATGAAAACAAGAACACAAAAATATATAGATAAATACTGCGAATACATAGACCGGCTTTTGAAATTCTGGAAAAAAGGGGCAGATAAGTTTAAAATATATGCTATTGTCAAGAAAGTCGAATTTATTCATTATCTTTTGGGTATAGATAAAAATATTGCGATGTTTTCCGGAAAGCTAATCAATCCTAATATCGGTTATCTTTCTTATAACCTCAAAGAATATAACCATGATGAACGGTATTCTTTATATTTGATTGAAGAAATAGACTTGCGTAAAAAGCACATTTTGGAGTGCAAGGCCCATGCTTTAAAAATCAAATTCCCAATCAAAGAAATTGAAACCGGGGCATATCGCAAAGAACCGATAACACTGGAAAAGCTGCAAGAGTTATTATTTTCATTAAAACAGATCAAAAAAGATGTCAATGGCGGAGTGGCTATAGATCGAAGCGAAGGGGAGAATGCAAACCGGCTTTTAATTGAAATGGGATTCGTTAGCCAGTGGCGGCCTTTAGCTATTGAAACAGGACTTGTAAAAGATTCAGTAATGCCCTATCCAAGGCCTGAAATCGCCCACAATAGTATTAATTGGCTTACTGGCAATTTCTGCTATTCTGATTCTCTAAAAGAGAGTATTTCAAAATGGATTGATAAAGCACAACAAATGCTCAACAAAGATAACCCAAAACTCTTAACTGGAATATCCCCCGAAAACAGAAGTATTCCGCTTAGCATATCCAGAATGGCCAATCTTATTGGTAAGGGAATGACACGGAAAAAGTTGCGATCTTTGATGGACAGTAATTATTATCGATATGAGCAAGTCGGCAAACAAGATTTCGTGTTCGATGTTAGCCAATTTCCAACTCTAAAACAGAAAATCCAAGCCTAAATCTGCAAAAAAAGTTGGTCAAAGCTGGTCGAAGCTGGCCTATGTTGGTCTTGGCTGGCCTTGGTTGGCAGTGCCTATATTATAATAAAAAATCAATCCTGTAAGATTACCTCCTGAAAAGACAGTAATGGTACTGTCTGTAGTTTATTATTTTTTGGGAGGTCATTTTATGACTGAGAAAACTGTAGCAACAAGTTTGGTTAAGGCCGACGAACTGGCAAAGATGCTGTCGGTCAGTGTTCGCCATATCTGGCGAATGAAAGCAATGGGCAAGCTGCCCAAAACAGTGAGTGTCGGGGGGTGTGTGCGGTGGTTATTAGCCGACATTCAACTATTCCTTAATCTTGGCTGCCCTTCGTGCAAGGAGTTTGAAGCCTTGAAGGCTGCCGGAAAGCGGGGTTGCTAATGATGCTGCCGAAGGAATATCAGGGCTTGCAGATCAAGCGGGAAGATGCTGCCCGGTGGTCGTTTTTGTGTCCCTTCCATGATGACCACAATCCAAGCCTGACCGTCAACAAAACCGGCCCTTATGCCGGGAATTTCCGCTGTTGGGGTTGCGGGGCCAAGGGAAGCCCTGCAACCTTTGCCCGGAAAATGGGGGAAACACCAAGTACCCCGCTTCCCCCGGCCAATTTCAAAAAAACCCTGCCGGAAATCCCGGAAATTACCCCGGAACAGATTGCCCGGCTTTTTGTCCAGTACCAGCAGTATCCAGACAAGCGGGTTTATCACAAGTTGGGGGAAAAGCTGGGGATCAATCCAGCGATATTACACCGCTTTTATGTCGGATTCGACGGCAAGGCCTATACTTTTCCCATGTTTGGGCTTGGGGGCGAGATCGTCGGGATAAGGTTTAGAACCATAGACGGCAGGAAATACGCTCTAAAAGGCGGCAGAAACGGCCTGTTTGTCCCGTGCTGCGTTTTTAATCCGGGATACCCCCTGATTGTTACCGAAGGGGAAAGCGACGCTCTGGCGGCCTTCCAGATGGGTTTTCAGGTAATTGGCAGGCCGGGTACAGGGCAATGCAAGGAAACGGTTGCCGGATGGATGACAGAGCACGGCTTTACGAAAGCCGTGCTCATAGCAGATAACGACCCTGCCGGGCAAGCCGGGGCCAAAGACCTTGCCAAGTATCTGGCTTTTGAAAAGGGATTTGAAATCCGCATGATCCAGCCCCCGAAACAGTACAAGGATTTTCGGGACTGGTTTATTGCCGGGGCCAAGCGATTTGAGGTTTTGGATCGGATGGAAGATGCCCAATATCATATTGGGATGGACATTGTAAAAGGTATCAAAAAAACTAAAATAACAATTGGGGGAACTGCTAATAATGATAACGTTTGAAATTGAAATGATGGGAAAAAGCCGGGCCAAGGTGAAAGTCTTGGCAGGCAATCAAACGATTGAAGTGGACAGCTTCAATCTGGACACTCGTAAAAGCCGGGTCGGTTTTCTGGACAGTGTATCCAAAAAGACCGGCATAGACATTGAGGAACTGGACAGGGTATTCCTTGACCATATTGACCGGCTTAAAACCGTAACACAGCCTGAGAGTGTATCAAATCCGCTGGACAATTGTCCGGCCCATATTCGGGAACAGGCAATGGATATGCTTAAAAGCCCGGAACTGTTTGACATAATCAACCGGGATATTGAAGCCGTCGGCATAGCCGGGGAAAAGGACTTATGCCGACAGCTTTATATCATAATGACTTCAAGAATCCTCAATAAACCGCTTTCGGGGATCGTCTTTGGAGCTTCGGCCAGTGGTAAAACATATATGATAGAGACGGTTTCAAAGCTGATGCCCCAAGAATCGGTTTTACAGGCCCATGATATTACTGACGAAGCCTTGTATTATCTTGAACCGGGGGCCTTGGAACATCGAATTGTCATAGCGGGTGAACGAATTGAGGACAAGAACAACAAGCGGGGCAAGGCCGAAGACAATACAAAAGCCCTTCGGGAAATGCTGGCAAGCGGTAATTTAAGCAAGCTGGTAACGACTAAAAACAAAGACGGCAAACCTGTTGCTGATTATATTAAACAGACTGGCCCAATAGTCTATCTGGAAAGTACCACGTCAACCGGTATCCATGACGAAGACGCAACCCGGCTTTTGCCGCTGGTAACGGATGAATCGTCCCAACAGACGAAAATCATCCTCAATGCGATGTGTGATAAGGCTATGGGACAGACTGGATCGGACAAACTCAAAGAATCCATCATTTTGAAGCACCAGACGGCCCAGAGGGTTTTAAAGTCTGTCCGGGTGATTATTCCGTATGTTCATTCTTTGAATCTGCCCTATGAAGTGGTATCGACCCGACGAGCCTTTGATCAACTGCTATCCATGATTAAAGCCGTTGCCATACTCCGGCAATATCAAAAAGAGGTGATTGACGAAAACGGGCTTTTGACGATCCGGGCTGATGACCGTGATTATGAGATTGTATATCCCCTGATAATGAGAATCTTTGCCCGGACATATTCCCCGATGAATGAGAAAAGCCGGGATTTGTTACGGGTGATTATGGATCGCAACACGTCCGAACGGTTTACGGTCCAAGACTTGACAGGATGGGCGGGGATTAGTGATGCCAGTACCCGGCGAAGGCTGCGGGAACTGATTGAACGGGGGATTATCGCAGAGCATGGGGAAAGCAAACCCTATACTTATAGTGTCCAGAATCCAGACCTTGCCCAGACAGCAAATATCAATTTGCCGACCCCGGATGATATCCGGGAACGTTTGGCAATCATGGAGTCATAAGGGTATGCAGTATTTTGAAAAGATGACGGTAATTGTAGTATTTGCATAGATTTACACGTTTCACTTTGTCCTGAAAAGACCTGAAAAGTTATATAGCAGCGCAGCATTTTTCAGGACTTTTCAGGGCCTTGTGAAAGATGTAAGATGTTGAAATCGTTAAAGTTAGACTTGATTTTGCAAAATACACGGATAATGATACAGCAC
>JBDKVE010000175.1:0-2035 GCA_039679345.1 Anaerohalosphaeraceae bacterium | reverse complement strand
CGGCAATGGCTCCAACATCGACCCTCGCAGGAGCTTTTGAATGCCTGGATGCACTATATTCAGGGGCTTTGCGAGACGCTGACGGCTGCGCAGAAGAAAAATCTCAAAAATGAACTGGTCGGCCATGCCCGTCAGATTGCCCAGGCGGCAGGAGGTTTTCTGGGACTGGGTAACAAGATTTCAGAGGCGGAACGTTGCGTTCTGGAACGGCTGGAATCGGTATTTGAGTAATAAAATAGAATTTTGAGATTGGATTTACTGCAGCAGGTGCCCGATGAGGATTTTGAGGCCGATGCCGATGAGGATGAGGCCGCCGAAGATTTCGATTTTGTTTTCGAAGAAGTGGCCTGCGCGTTTGCCGATTTCCCATCCGGCCAGGCAGATGACAAAGGTGATGATGCCGATCAGGGTAACAGCCTGAAAGATAAACGGCGTGACCAGCGACAGGGTGATGCCGACGACGAGGGCGTCGATGCTGGTGGCGATGCTGAGGGCCAGCAGGACGCCGAGCCTGGAGGGGTCGTGTGGTTTTTGGCCGGCCTCTTTCATCTGGAAGGCTTCGTAAATCATTTTTCCGCCGATAATTGTCAGCAGGATAAAGGCCAGCCAGTGGTCATACGAGGTGATATAACAGATTAATTTTTCTCCGAGAATCCAGCCGAGGAAGGGCATCAGGGCCTGAAAGCCGCCGAAGAACAGGGCCATGCGAATGGCGTGGCCGATATGGAGCTGGCGATAAAGGCTGCCGGTTACGACTGAGACGGCGAAAGCGTCCATCGCCAAGCCGACGCCGATGCCGGAAACTGTGATTAATTGCAATCCTGTCATTCTTTTACCTTGCCGGGAACAATGTCGAAGACCGTGATTTCCGGCCGTGCAAGAAATCGTACCCGCGGCAGCCAGCCGCCGTCAAGTCCAATTCCGCGATTGGTGTACATGGTTATATTTTCATACTGGTTCAATCCGCGTTCGAAGGATTTTCCGGTGGATGACATCGTGGTCAGCGCCCCCCAGTATGGCAGGGCGACCTGTCCGCCGTGGGTGTGGCCGCACAGGTATAAATCAATCGGCAGGCCTTTGAGCCAGACGATAAAGTCGGGGGTATGGAATAAAAACAGCGTAAAGAAATCCGGCTTGAGTTTGGTGATGACCGGGCCGCTGTGGGGGCCGTGCATGTAGCCCAGCCCGGCGACACAGATGGTTTCACCGTCTTTTTCGATAAACCGCACGTCCTGATTGAGGACTTCAAAGCCTGTGTTGGCGAAGCGGTCCAGGTCGGTCATCCACTTGGTGTCCCAGTTGCCGGTGACGGCGAATTTACCGATGGAGGCGTTCAGGTCTGTCAGTGTCTTGCGGAACAGGTCCAGCCCTTCGGGGGAGTTGATGGCGTCGCCGGTGAAGACGACCAGGTCGGGATTTAATGGATTGATAATCCCGGCTAAGCGGGGTTCGAGGCGGACCTTATCTTCGCAGTGCAGGTCGGAAATCTGGACAATCCGCAGGGAGGTGTTGACCAGTTTGTCGGTTTCGAGACGGATGGTAACGACTTCCAGACGATACGGCTCGATAAAGTAGCCATAGAGCACACAAACCAGGGCAATCAGACATAAAATGTGATTGATAATCATCCCGCGTGAGGTCAGTATCCTCTGGGTGGATTGTTTTTTTATTCGTTGTTTGAAAAACCGCAGCAGTTGAATTAATTCAATACTGAATATAGTCGCCAGCAGCAGCGTAAAGATTAACACCGGAAGGATTAATGACAGCGGTTCCTGCATTATGATACCGCCTTGACCATGTCGGGATGGGTGAGGTCTTCGGCGATGCATCCGCCGGGCGGGATGGTTAGAAAATCTCGTTCGTTCCAGTCGCCATCGACCATCCGCTGCATCAGGCCCGAGCTGCCTTCGACGTGGTCATATTGCCAGTGCAGGTACTCGGCACAGCGGCGGGTGTAATCGGACTGTTCATCAGCCCCGGCCAGATGCCAGTCGATATAGACCGCCCAGTTGTACTCCTTCATCCAGGTCTGTTC
>JBDKVE010000174.1:0-29611 GCA_039679345.1 Anaerohalosphaeraceae bacterium | reverse complement strand
TGAGCCGCTCGGCAGGATTCAGAGCGCTCATCATGCTCCACACTTTGGCCGTGGCGAGGCGAACCTGACGATTTTCATCAGACAACATCATCAAGAGTTTCTCACGCAGACCGGCCGCAGCATCGGTCTGAAAACGCTGTACTTTATCCAATGCCCAAAGCCGAATAGCCGGCAATTCAGAACTCAATTTATCCAGTATATAGGCAGTCTTGCCCGCGGTTTCAATCAATTCGAATTCTTTATCGAGAGCGGCCAGAAATAATTTCTGCCAGCGATCTCGTTCGGCTTGAATTTCACGCAGGCGGGTTTCCTGACGTAACAAACGCTCGCGACGTATTTCGTCAGGATCTTTCTGATTGAGTTCCTGAAGGATTTTCTCCCAGACTTGTTTGCTTGTTCCTACCGGGACGCCAAACGATTCCTGCAACGCCAACTCGGCTCCCCGGACAACTTCTGGGTCCGTATCATTCAGCAGTTGAATCAGGTGTCGCAGGGCTTCCGGCTCGGTCCGAAGCTGCAAGGCGTAAATACCACTTATACGGGCCTGTTTTTCATTGGTTGACGTATTAACCAGCTCAATCAAAGGTCCTGTAACCTGATCAAATCGATATACCAGCAAGGCTTCTGCACCCAGACGAGCCAGGGCTGGATCGGTACTTTTCAGGGTTTCGATCAGAGGAAGAAGAAATGCATCCAAAGAACCGACGGCCGCCCCAAGGCTGCGTCCTTTAATTAATGCCCGGCATACCGCCATCCGTGCCAGGGCATTTTCTTTTGCGCTAATAGCTTCTAAAAGCACATCTCTGGCCGACTGATCCTTGCGAATCAATAATCCCATTGCCGCATCCAGACGGATGGTATCACTGACTCCCTGCATCAGAGCATCACTGTAAATCCGTAATTGCCGGGCGTTTTCGTTCTCGATAATCACTTCATTGAGATTATCGAGAAACAGGTCATCCTCGACACTTTGCGCAAAACAAGCCGAACAGAGCAAGCCTGCCAGCACACACATCCTGATTATGAGACCTTTACAACCCTGCAAAGGATTCTCCTATTTACTAAATTTTATTGAAATAATCCAACGTCTGAAATATTAATATCAATCAAGAGATGGATTAGCCTGACCTCTTTGACATTATCGTCATTCAGGTCACAAATCTATATTATGGCATCCCTTTTAACCCGTCAAACAATTCCTGTCTGAAATTGCATTCCTGATTCACTATTTTACACAAAATCGGTTCGACCCGGTAAACTCGCAAAAGGGTATCCCCTGCCTATTTGTACCGTTTAAAATACGATTTGTTCTAAATCCAATCGATATGATGCCGCATTTTATCAGATTAGACTGTTTTGACCCGGCCTTTGTTGCTGGAAAAATGTCAAAGAGAGGTTTATTTTTTTGCTGCGGTGTCCCTCGTCATAAAAGCTGTTGGCAGCCCCTCGATAATATCTGTCGCAATCAGACTGATCTGCCCTTTAGCCTGGGCCGCGATATCCCCTGCCAGCCCGTGGACATACACCCCCAGAATTGCTGCATCGAAATCACTTAAGTACTGTCCAGCCAATGCCGCAATCACCCCGGCCAGCACATCCCCCGCGCCTGCTGTTGCCATGCCGGGATTACCGGTGGTATTGACATAGACCCGCTTGCCATCAGTTACGACGGTTCCGGCCCCTTTTAAGACGACGATGCTGTTGGCTGCATCGGCAACCGCGACCGCCTGCTCCGTTCGACAGGCCGGCATAGCCTTGCGGAACAGCGACTTCCACAGTCGGGCCATCTCGCCGGGATGCGGGGTTAAAATCATGGAAGCCTTTTTCTTCTGAATCCAGCTTTTACTCAGTCCGGCCAGGGTATTCAGGCCATCCGCATCCACAACCAGACGTACCTTGTCCATTTGAATAAGTTCCATCAGGACATCCGACACCCCCGGAGCAACCCCCGCCCCCGGACCAAAGGCCGTCACGTCATTCTGCCCGGCCTGATGAAGGACAACTCCTGCCGCCTCGGAAGCGAGCCTGCCGTCAGCATCCCCGGCCAATGAAATCGTCGTATAGCATGGCTCCAGCGAGGCCACGACCGGCAGAATTGGCTCCGGCACGGCCACCCGCACCAGACCCGCACCGCTGCGCAGGGCCGCCCTGCCCGCCAGGGCTGGCGCTCCCGAAAATCCCACCGACCCGCCGACAATCAAAATCTTTCCAAACAGCCCCTTATGCCCATCCGCAGGCCGGGGGGGTAATTTTGGAATTTCGGTTATTTTCTGCATAATAATGTCTTCCTCGGGCCGTTCCCTTTGCCAGTTGGTTCCGCTCACATTGCCGATAAATTACCGATAAATTGCCGATAAATTACCGATAACTCGTACCCTCTGCCTCGATTCGAGGTATCGGCTGCAATCAACCAGCCATCCTGCACCCACTGATTTAATAACAATCGTACCATACGCACTGACAGCCCCAGCGTTATTGCCACATCCTGAGATGTAATTCGCTCCTTTTTGCCGAAAAGCGACAACACAAGTCGAGCTCGATGATCCAGTTGACGCAACAATTCCGACTCGACAGGTCTGGCTTGACCACTCATTGCGGCAGCTTCCTCTTTGGCCTGCTGAAACACCCCTGCCAGCAATACCATAAAATATTCCAGCCAGGGTGTTAAATCCGCCGCAGCTCGTCCTTCATAATAGTTATGATGCTCGTGAACAGCCAAAGAATTATAATAGCGAGCCAAATCTCCGGCATGATGCTCTTCCATCGAAAAATATCCATTTAGGCCATATCCTCCACGCTGTAGTATAAATGTTGCAAGCAGCCGGGCAGTTCTGCCATTGCCATCATAATAGGGATGGATGGTAACAAACTGATAATGCACCAATGCCGCAATCAGGGGGACCGGAAGATGCTGCTGCTCAGCCTTTTTGACCCATCGAACCATTTGCGCCATCATCCCGGGAACATCTTTGGCCTCGGGGGGCATATAGACGATCCCGCCTGAAGAGGAATCCCGAATGACATTCTGTCCATCACGATACATTGAAGGCTTTGACCGTTTGCCCCGAACGACAATAGCATGAACACGACGAATCAGGTCTTCTGTAAACTCTATCTTATGTGCAGCCCAATCTTCTATTTTCAGCAATGCGTCCCAATAATTACGCACTTCTCCAACATCTCGCTGGCGGCCCTGAAACTGTGTTTTACGCTTTTCGATGACATCCTGGGCTTCTTTGAGCGTCAAACGATTCCCTTCAATTCGCGTTGAATAGTGCGTTGACCGAATACGAGCCCGGTAACGCAATTCTGCCTGTGCCGCCGGTGATAACGGAGTATGTTCAACAGCCGTCCTGGCCGCTTCGATCTCCATCAAGGCCCGGGCAATTGCAGGACTGATGGTATATACAGGATTCCATACCGTGTCTTTCATATTAGGTACCACGCACCTTTTCGATTTTCATGTTAATCAAGCTGGCCGAGTACGCGGCGCCGAAGCCGTTGTCGATATTGACGACAGACACGCCGGAGGCACAACTGTTGAGCATGGCCAGCAGTGCTGCCAGGCCGTCAAAGCTCGCCCCATAGCCCACGCTGGTCGGTACCGCAATCACCGGGCAATCGACCAGGCCGCCGACCACGCTGGCCAGCGCCCCTTCCATCCCGGCAATCACAATCACCACCGTTGCCTGCTGGAGAGTGGGAACATGCTCGAACAGCCGATGCAGCCCCGCCACACCGACATCACAAATGGTTTTGACCTGCTGGCCCAGCATTCGGGCGGTCCATTCCGCCTCCGCCGCCACGGGCAAATCCGCCGTCCCCGCCGTGACAATCGCAATATAGCCTGTTGTGGTTTGCGGGGGAGTTTGTTCGAGGATAATCATGCGTGCGGCAGGCTCATATCGCAGGGACAGCATTGCGGCCGACTGCACCTGGTCATAAAACGACCGCTCGGCACGGGTGGCGATGATATTGCTGCCCTTCTTGGCCAGCGTCTCGAAAATCCGGGCCGTCTGCTCCGGCGTCTTGCCGGGGCAGTAAATCACCTCCGGAAATCCGCAGCGAATCTGACGATGATGGTCCAGACAGGCAAAGCCCATCGGTTCGTATGGCAGATGACGGAGTTTTTCCACTGCCGCATGGATTTCCACCCGTCCGGCCTTGACATCCCCCAGTATCTGTTCGAGCTGTTTGCGGTCCATAATAAATTGACGATTGACGATATTCGAGTTCTGATTGATTTGATATCAATCGTACATCGTCTATCGCCAATCGTCAATCATAAACGGACAAACAGACTGCGACTTATTTTACCGTCAGTCTCAGGACCGTCATCGAATAGGGCTTGAAGATGTAGCCGAACCTGGCCCCGGTATTGGTAATCGTTTCAGTCACTGGTGCGACCTTGGCCGGAGTCTGGATGGAGTTTTCATCCGCCGGCTGGCCGGCTAAAACCGTCGCCTGCCCCTGCGACTCGACGATGCCGGCACCCTGCAAATCAACCATTGCTTCCATCGGCTGGCTGGCGATATTCACGGCCTTGATAATCACCTGACCGGCTGCCTTATCGCGACAGGCCGTGACGAATAGTTTACCTTCGGCCGCATCGACCTTAACCGGCATCACAACATCACCACGATTGGTGCTGAACAGCTTCTGCACGTAATAATTAGGCGTACCGTACACCGTCAGGTTGTCAAACCAGATCAGGTTGGGCTTCCACTGCCAGGCATCCAGATGACCCGCCAGCGGAGCATAGGCCGTCATTACGACCACATCGGCATTGCGTTCCAGCCCGGTCATAAAGGCCGCCTCAGCCAGGGCACATTCGAGATTATTGCGATTGTCCGGATTGCCGACGCCGTGGCTCATCGCGGCATATTCGCCCACGAAGACCTTGGGCTCATTGCGGACATAGCTGTCATAACGGGCAGCATTGTCGGAAAACCAGCTATGTTTGCGATAGAAATGTTCATCCACCACATCCGGCCTGAGACTTCGCCATTGCCCCCACAAATACTTCACCTCGTTGTCACCATTGGGGAAAATACCCGGGTCGGAACCAGTGGCGGCAATCAGATTGATTTCGGGATATTTCTCCTTAAGTGCCTTGGCAAAGACCTTGTACCGCTCGACATACTGCGGCCCCCACTGCTCATTGCCCACGCCCAGATACTTCATCTTGAACGGCTCGGGGTGCCCCATGGCCGCACGCTTTTTGCCCCATTCGCTATCTGCAGGGCCATTGGCAAACTCAATCAAATCCAGGGCATCCTGCACATAGGGCTGGAGTTGGTCCATGGGAACAAGCTCGGCAGTGTTGAACTGG
Organism: Anaerohalosphaeraceae bacterium; assembly: GCA_039679345.1. GTDB lineage: Bacteria > Planctomycetota > Phycisphaerae > Sedimentisphaerales > Anaerohalosphaeraceae > Anaeroglomus. The sequence continues at coordinate 24,279 of JBDKVE010000174.1, read as the reverse complement.
CAGGCCATCCCGCAATTGAGAATCGGCAGCGGCTCGGCCCCGATTTGCTCGCTGAGCAGGAAGTATTCATAGAAGCCCAGCCCGAACGACTGGAAATAATCTGGCGTCAGGCGGTGCTTGAATTCCGTGTTCCAGCGGTTGATAATCAGTTTGCGTTCGTTAATATCGCCAATGGTGTTTTTCCACTGGTAGCGGCTTTCCAATTCCCGGCCTTCGACAATGCAGCCGCCGGGGAAACGGAAGATACCCGGCTTCATCGCCGCCAGAATCGCAACCACATCCTTGCGGAGTCCCGGGACCGGCCGGCCGGCCATCTGCTGGGCCGAATTTTCCGGAAACAGGGAGATCATATCGATATCCACTGTCCCGGCTTTTGTCGCCAGCAGGTTCAAACTCGCCTTGGCATCTGTATCGGTCGCGGTCATCAGGCAATAGTAATTCTTCCAGCCATCGCTAATGTTGTCCAGCGTCCCCTCCAGAAGCTTCCTGCCGTCGGCGGCAACGACTTCCACCTTCAGCGACATCGCAGAAGAGGACCGGGCAAACACTGAGAAATAGTATTTATCCCCCTTGTTAATCCCGATACCGCGGAAGCCCTCATTGCACAGGCCAAAGCCTTCGCCGGGATTCTGGACATCCATACGCAGATAGTTCGGATTGGCCGGATTCAGCGGGTCCTCGCCTTCGGCAATCGTCCATTTGCCCGCGGCCTGCCCACCCTGTATCGGACGCCAACCCATCATCGCCTTGGGAAATTCAAACGAGCGATTCTTCACCAGCTCAGCATAGAGGCCGCCGTCGCCGTTGAAGTTGATGTCCTCAAAGAAAATGCCCCACATCGTCGGGGAAATCTCCGGGCCGGGCTTATCCGCGGAAATTGTGATGGTGGATTGACAGACGCCCGCCGCAGATAGCAGAATCATCGCCCCCAGCAAACCCGACAGAACCGCTCCATGTTTCATAGCCAACTCCTTGAATCTATGTGTTTCGTCTTTATGCTTACAAACTGTACTATACTATACTGCATTTAATGTTCCATGTCCATCCAAAACCAGAAACATCAACTCCTGCGGGCGTTCCACAGCCTGACTCCGTCAAACTGTGCCACACATCACCCCAGCACAGGGTTACTGAAGCGTGGCACGGTCAAGCTCTACCTGGCTGTGGTGCGTCCCCCTGTGCCTAATTGCTCTTTGCATGAGTTTATTGTGAAAACAGAACGACTTTTGGCAAAGATGCCACGTTTGAGGGGGGTGTAGAGGTTGGCACCGTTGGGCTTTTTGGCATCGTTGGATTTCCAGCACAATATCTCAACGACGCCAAAACTCCTTGGCATCTATGGATTATTATAATAATAATCCATCCTCATCAACGATGCCAAGCTACACTCCCTGTCTATCGTTGGCATCCATGCAAAACCTGTGAAAAAGGTGCAACAAAAACTCTGCCTTTGCACCTGGTTTACAGGGATTTTCGTTTAACTGGTTGCAATGGGTTCGAGGTCGAGTCCTGCGAACTGGCCGGCCTGGTATTTGTAATAGGCCAGCGAAGCCACCATGGCCGCATTGTCGGTGCACAGCGGCTTGGGAGCCACCAGCAGGGTCAGGCGGTGTTTGTCGCACATCGCCTGCATCGCCTCTCGCAGCGTGGAGTTGGCCGCCACTCCCCCGCCCATCAGGACGGTCTTGGCACCAATCTGCTTGACGGCCCGGCGGGTCTTGATGATGAGGGTATCGATAACCGCCTGCTGGAACGAAGCCGCGACGTCGGCGATTTCCTGCGGAGTCATCGTGGCAACGCGATTATGGCCGCTCATATCCTGCCCCTGACAATAATACAGCACGGCGGTCTTGAGGCCGCTGAACGAGAAATCCAGCGACTGGCCCTCCAACAGCGAACGAGGGAAATCAATTGCCTTGGGGTTGCCCTGTCGGGCGGCCTTCTCGATATTCGGGCCACCGGGATATGGCAGGCCCAAAATGGTTGCCACCTTGTCGAAGGCCTCGCCTGCGGCATCGTCAATGGTTGACCCCAGCAGCTTGAGCTCCAGGGCCGATTGAGCCTCATAGAGACTGGTATGTCCGCCGGAGACAATCAGGGCCACTGCGGGCAGTTGAATCTGTTCGGCCGAAATCAGCGCCGATTGCAGATGCGCGTGCAGATGGTTAATCGCCACCAGCGGCTTATTCCAGCCGAAGGCCAGCGTCTTGGCCGCAGTGACCCCCACCATCAGGGCAATCGACAACCCCGGCTGATTGGCAATCGCCACCGCCGACAGGTCCTCCGGGCTGATCTTGGCCTGTTCCATCGCCTCGCGTACCACCGGCAGAATCTTTTCCAGATGCGCCCGGGAGGCAATTTCCGGCACGACACCGCCGTACTTTTCGTGCAGCTTGACCTGCGAAGCCACCACCGAGGACAGAATCTCTTTGCCGTTGCGAACCACCGCTGCGGCGGTTTCGTCGCAACTGGTTTCTATGCCTAATATCGTTACCGTTTTATCCATTATCTTTGCCGGATATTCCTTGTCAGTATTTTGCCATTTATATTCAAGACCGGCATCATACAAAAAAACTCCGACAGATGCAATTTTCTTGGTCAAAAACTCCTTTTTTATAGGGCAGCCAAAAAATTTTCAAATGAAGTGGACAAAGCCCCCGAGGCGTGGTACATTCCCGCCCGACTGAACGGAGTGGATCAATGCAGTCTGATTTGAGCCGAACAAAATCAGACAAAATGTGTATAATATTTTAATTCCCTGACGGGGAAAAAGTAACGCAGCCAGCAATTATAGGAGATGATTCATGTTTGAACACTACTCAGAACATGCACAAAGCGTTTTGGATCGGGCTCGCCAGGAAGCACAAAAATTACGTCATGACCACATCGGGACCGAACATATCCTGCTGGGGCTGATCGAAGTCAAGGATGGATGTGCAGCCAGCGTACTCAGCCAGCTCAAGGTGGACCTGCCGCACGCCAAAGAACAGGTCAAGAAATTAGTCGAGCACGGCTCCGGACCCGTGGATGGTAATTATGAAAAATTGCCCTACACGCGGCACTCGCAAAGTGTTCTAAGTGACGCGGTCAAGGAAGCCCGCAGTCTCAAGCATGCCACGATCGGCTCCGAACATCTGCTGCTCGGTCTGCTGTATGAAAACGAAGGCACGGGAGCGGCCGTACTCCGGAATCTGGGATTAAAACTCGACGATGTGCGTAAAAGCGTCTTGCAGGTACTGAACCGCAACAGCAATTAATCCGCTGTTCAGCCGACAGGACAATACCTGATAATCGATGCGCCCTTTATCTCATCCGAGATAAGGGGCTTATTTTTTGCGCGAATAAAAATAAACAATCACCGCAGAGATAATGAGCAGTGTCAATACCGATTTGGGAGTAAAGAAAAACATAGCTTCACCTTGTCCGTTAAGGTCATTTACTGATTCTGTCGAAACCGCCGCCGACCTTTTTTAGCCCGGTAATTTAAAACCAAACTATAGGTCATAAAATATCCTGATGCGGCTGCCAGCGATCCGATTACAAAGCCGCCAATGGTGATTTCAAGACCGATTTTCCCGAAGACCACCGCAATATCTTTCCAAAATTCCGCCGAATGCAAGCACGTCAGCATCTTGCTGAATGTAAAAAGCCCGCCCAGCATGTCGGCAATCTGACTCAAATCCATGGATACAGCCGCTGGACGAAACAGCCCCACGATAAACCGCCCTACCATATAGCATGGCCCATAGACCGGTAATACGGTAAAAGGGTTACTGAGCCAGACCATCAGGGCGGCAAGTGCTTTATTGCCTCTGCATAAAGCCGCCAGAGTCACGGCAATAATCATGTGAAAGCCCATCCATGGCGAAAAGGCTACCAATAATCCCACCGCAACGCCGCGGGCAATGCGCTCGGGGGTATCATCCACATGCAGAATACGGAACTTCATAAATCGCACTGCGGGACGAAATATTTGCTGCAGAAAAGTCCTGCTTCGAAGCCTGATTTTAGGTTTATCTATCGTTATTGTAACACCCCGTTTATCGTATCCCAAACCATGGTTTCAGTGACCTGAGTAATCGCATAGGCCGAGCCATGATCTTCAATCGCCGGCCCCCTTCCAAAGGCATTCACCGCGGCCACCCAATTCGGCCTGCCATATGGGCCTACGCGTGCGGGATTAGTATGCCCGAAAATCACCACCGTCGGGATATCCATCGCCGCAGCAATATGCCCGGGACCCGTGTCGTTAGACAAGACCAGCCGGGCTCCTTTAAGCAACGCTACCAATTCCGGAATCGAGGTCTGCCCGGCCAACGACACGATCGGAATCTGTGCTTTTTGCTGTACGGCCTGAGCCAGAGATTGTTCCGACTTTGAGCCTGCGGCAACTATCGCAAAACCGTATTCCCTGGCCAATTGTGTTGCCGTGGCTGCAAACCGTTCCGTCGGCCAGCATTTGCTGGCATGGGCAGAACCTAAAATCAGCACAGCATAGGGTTTATCTCCCAATCCCGAGGCTGACAACTTGCTCTTGACAGACTCGATTGCCAAGGCCGGCGGGCGAATTGGATAGTCCGTATGAAGATTGACCGCCCCCGCTTCCGATGCAATCTTATTATAATAATCCACCAGATGAATCGAATGTTCCGGCGGCAAAACCCGGCGGGTATAAAAAAGCGATGCGCCTTCGCGGGTCTGACTCATGCCAAACCGCCGGGAACAACCCGTTTGCCAGGCAAAAAATGCAGTCCGAAACAAGCCCTGCAGGTCCAGAACCAAATCAAATTGCCCGATCCGCAAATGTTTCAGAAAAGCCCTGAATTCCGACAATGCCTGCCTGGAATGCCACCATTTACCCAGCAGCTTTCGGTCAAACAGGACGATTTCATCCAAACCCGTTACGCATTCCAGCAGCGGCGCAAATTCTTTTCGGACCAGCCAACTGATTCGAGCCTGCGGAAACGATGCCCGCAGGGTCGCCAGTGCCGGCATGGCAAATACAATGTCACCCAGCGCAGACGGCTTTATAATCAGGATATTCCGATATTGAGTTTGTTGCACCATCGCTCACATTATCTCATTAAAAGTTCAGCATTGTAAACGATATCCAATAAAAATGTAAAGACAACAGTTGTATTTCTTTTAAATTGGCACAACAATAGAACAAAACTACGATTATGGAGAGTGTTATGGCAGTGAAGGGAACTTATGTTTATGATTGGCCGCGGCCGATGGTTACCGTTGATGCGGCCGTTTTTCAACATACGCCAAAGGGGTGGGAGATTTTGTTAATTCAGCGGGGACGGGATCCGTTTCAGGGGAAATGGGCTCTGCCGGGGGGATTTCTAGAACTGGACGAGGAACTGGAATCCGGTGCGGCGCGGGAATTAAAAGAGGAAACTGGTCTGGAAGGGATAGATTTGGAACAGCTTCATGCCATCGGCACCATCGGCAGAGACCCCCGCGGCAGGTTATTGACTGTGGTTTATTGGGGAATCAGTCGGTCAGACCAGAAACCCTGTGCCGGGGATGACGCCAGTCTGGCACACTGGTTTCCAATCAACAGGTTGCCGGAAATGGCATTCGACCATGCGGATATCGTTGCGATGGCAACTCGAAAACTCCTGTCAAAATGCCCGGAAAAGGCAAAATAATCCGGCAAGATTCTATTGACAATAACGGCAAAAACAGGTAATCTTCACGCGATTCAATGGAACGCCTGTTTTGCAGTCGAGGCAAAAATATAGGTTCTTTTCGGGATTATGCTTATGGATAAGCCATCAATTTCTTCATACCTGCGGGAACATCTCGACGATATTGTTAAAAAAAAGGAACCCGGCCCGTATATCACTGTTTCACGTCAATATGGCTGCGACGGTCTCGAATTCGCCAAATTGCTTATCGAACAAATGAACGCACGCTATGAAGAAAACCAGTGGAAACTCTACCATAAAGAGTTACTCAAACAATTGGCCCAGGATATCGGTTTAGGCGAAGAAATCCTCGAGAAAGAGCGAGTCGCCAGACCCAGCCTGATGAAGGATTTCCTGCGGGGTCTGCTTAAAAGCAACATCCCCGACGGCTACGAAATTCGCAAAAGCATTACCGCCATGGTCCGTACGGTTGCTTTTGAAGGGCACGCCGTAATCATAGGACAAGGCGGAACAGCCGCCACCGCCGACCTTGAAAACGGCATCAGCATTCGCATCGAGGCCCCCAAGGAATGGCGTATCGCCCGTGTCTGCCTGCGGGAGCAGCTGTCCAAAGAGCAGGCATCCGCACGCATTGATGAAATCGATGGTCAACGGCAATATCTTCGGGAAATGTATGAAAAACTAAATTCCCGTACTCCGGCCTTTAACCTTTTGGTCGATAACGCCGTCTTTAACAAAGAACAATTGGTTGAGTTGGTATTGTTCGCAATGGAACAGAAAAATCTGATTCCTAAAGCTGTGCCGAAAAAATAAAAAGTGATATAATTGTCGCAAAAATGAACAATAAATTTATGGTTTTTTCTGGACTTGTATTTAACGAAACTTATAATGCCCCTTTTTGAACAACAAGCTGGGTAAGTCTGAAAAAGTCATTACAGTCGGATTCATGGAATGGAACTGATCAAACAAATAAAAGAAGCAGAACAACAGGCCAAAGAAATCGTTGAAAAGGCTAAACGGGACGCAACAGAACTCGCCGAACAAGCCCGAAAACAACGTACTGATTCATTTCGACAGGCCCAGGAAGAGCGTCTCAAAGCCATCCAGCAGGCCATCGAAAAGGCTGAACAGCAAGGCCGGAAAGAGGTTGAAACTCTCGCCGCTGCAGGCAAAAAACAGCAGGGAGCACTGCTCAACACCTCCCGCGGCAGGATTGACGAACTGGCCGGGAAGGTTTTAGCTTCCCTTTGGGATTAAAGCCGGTGTCTGCAACTTCGGCATTTCAGCCAAAGGCTTGACGTAAGTAAGTGATAAAACAGGGGTTATTCCCTGTTTCTGAAACCTATAGATGTTACGACGGGGATAGACAATGGCAATAGCCCCCATGCAAAAAGTGATGATTGTGGCACACCGCAGCCAGGCGGGACAGGTGATTTCTGCCCTCCAGGATGCCGGTATCATCGAAATTCTCAATGCGGAACGGGCGATGGTCAGCAAAGAATGGCCCGAACTGGAAATGGATACCAAGCGGCCCAAAGACACCGAAGAACTGGTCGCCCGGTTAGACAAGGCTATTGTTTTCCTGAAGCAATTCGGCACTCAAAAGGATGGACGGTCGGCATTGCGTCCCTTAATTGAGGTTAATAAAAAAGCCTATACTGAGATTGTACTCGGTTCGTCAGCGCTGATTTTATTGGATAAGGCGGAACGGGCTCAGACCGCGATTGACAAATTCCAGAGCCATCTGGAAACGCTTCGCACGGAAATCCAGAAGTTATTACCTTGGAAAGACTTGCAAACCCCCATAGAACACTTTGGCACCCTGGAAACAGCGGCCTGTTTTATTGGGATACTCCCCAGACAGCATTTTGAATCGGCAACGCAGAAAGTCACTGAATTTCAAGCCGCGGTACAACCCGTTGGCGGCAGCGTTACGACTCAGCCCTGCCTGGTTTTCTGCATGAAGGAAGTCGCCCAGGATGTTCAGAAAACGCTGCGATCCTGTGAGTTTGAACCAGCCAGCTTTGAAGGCCTCAAAGGCACGATTGCGGACAATATCGCTGAGCGTGAATCCAAAATCGCTGAAATCGAACGCGAATTGACTACGGCGAATCAAACCGCCGCCGAAATCGCTGCTGAACGACTGAAATTAGAGATTCTGGCGGATCATTATCATAATTTTCTAATTCGCAAACAAACCCAATCCACCGCGCCGGCAACGGATTCAACCATTTTCTTTGAAGGGTGGATTAAAAAGAAAGATTATCCGCATTTAGTCAAACTGCTTGAACCGTTTGACGGTACTGATGTCGCGATTATTGAACCGGCAGAAGGTGAAGAAGTGCCGGTGGAAATTGAAAATGCCAAGTATATCCGGCCGTTTGAAACAGTCACACGGCTGTACGGCATGCCAATCCCCTCATCGATTGACCCAACGGTGTTTCTGGCTCCGTTTTTCGCGATTTTCTTTGGATTGTGCATGGCCGACGGAGGCTACGGTCTGATTTTGGTGGCCATACTGGCTTGGGCAGTGTGGAAAGCCCAGGGCGATAAAAAGATGTTGTGGATGCTTTTGGTCTGCGGCATTACCACGACACTGGCCGGGGCGATTACCGGAAGCTGGTTTGGGGATGCGATTACGTCTCTGCTTCCTGAAGGCAATGCTTTGAGAAATGTTTTAGATGGTATCCGTGTCAAGCTCATGTTGTTTGACCCGATGACCCAGCCGATGACCTTTTTCCTGTTGTCTTTGGGCATTGGATATTTCCAAATTCAATTTGGATTGTTTATTGCACTCTTCGCCAATCTGGCCAAAAAAGACGTTGCTGCTGCTATCTGGGATCAGTTGACCTGGATTATTCACCTGAATGCCCTGCTGTGCCTGGGACTTGCCAAAGGCGGCATGCTGCCGGCAACCCTGGGTAAACCGTGCGGTATTATCGCAATTTTTACTTCGCTGGCAATTTTACTATTCACCGCTCGCGGGGTTGCCTGGGGCGGACGTATCGGACTGGGTGTTTACCAGCTCTTCAGCACCGTCTTCTATATGGGCGACGTTCTCAGCTATGCCCGTCTGATGGCGCTTGGCATGGTGGGTTCGGGATTTGGAATGGCAATCAATGTTTTAGTCAAGCTGGTAGTTGATGTCCCGTATGTCGGCTGGCTGCTTGGTGCATTAGTATTCATTGGTGGCCATTTGTTTAACGTTGCCCTGTCTATTCTGGGTGCATTTGTCCACACGATGCGGTTGCAGTTTGTGGAATTTTTCCCGAAATTCTTTGTCGGCGGCGGACGTGATTTTATCCCGCTGCGAAAAGAATATAAGCATATTCAGGTTAAATAGAACTATCGATCCGTCGAGGGCGGATTAAAATAATTAAACAGACAAGCAAAGATACACATGAGCTTATAGAGAAGAAAGGACTTAGAGTATGTTGGAAAGCATGGGTTTGGTATTCGCATTGACAGGTATGGCATTAGCGGTATTTCTGTCTGGTATCGGTTCCTCGATTGGTCTGGGCATCGCCAGCAAAAGCGCAACGGCAGTCCTGAGCGAAAAACCCGAACGGTATGGTATTCTGATGCTGATGGTTGTGCTGCCCAGTACGCAGGGTATTTACGGCTTTGTCGTTGGGCTGTTTGTGATGATTAAGCTCAATATCTTCGCCGGGGTGGATGCCATGTACGCCGTGACCTGGGCCCAGGGGCTTCAGATTATGGCCGCCTGTCTGCCGGTGGCAATTGCCGGCATGATCAGCGCCATTCACCAGGGTAAAACCGGTGCCGCGGGTATCATGATGGCCGCCAAACGTCCGGAACTGGCGTTCAAGGCCGGTGTCGTCTTTGCCGCCATGATCGAACTGTACGCGATTCTGGGCTTCCTGATTTCGCTGCTGACGCTGATGCTAGGTATCAAAGTCGGCGCCTAATCACGAATCCTTCAGCCCTTTTACATAAGGTCTATTATGAACGCCGAACAGGTAGTACAAAAGATAGTGTCGCAGGCCAGGGCCGAGGCGGACAAGATCCTTGCCGCCGCCCGGGATGCTGCCGGCCAAGAAAAACAGCGACTGGACCAGGAACTTGGGGCTCATGCCGGGGAAATCCGCAAAGCTGCCGATGCCGCCGGTCAGGACAAACTGGCCCGGATGCTGGCCGCCGCCCGAATGCAGAATGCACGGGAACTGCTGGCCGCCAAGGGCCAGGTTCTCGATGAGCTTTTTGCCCGGGTTAAACAGCGCATTGAACAAATGCCCGACCATGATTATCTGGAGCTGATGAGACGGCTGATTCACAAGTCGGTTCAGACCGGCCAGGAAGAAGTCATTGTCGGCCGCCATGAAGGCCGAATCAACCAGGACTTTATCAACCGCGTCAACGGCGAATTAGCCGGCCAGGGCAAAGGCCATCTTCGCCTCAGCCCGACCCGGGAAGATATCTCCGGCGGGTTCATCCTGTTCAGCGGCAAGGTCCGAATCAATGCCAGTGTTGAAGTGCTGGTGTCACAGCTTCGTGACAGCATGGAAATGCAATTAACCGCCGAATTGTTTAAATAATCGGGACAAGCGAAAACACGATGAGCCTTCAAGAGGACTTGACAATAAGCGATTTTTACCGATATCCCCCGGTCGGGACCGAGAATTGGGACTACATGTTTCCAGCCGCCCGGGTACGGGCACTGGAAATGGCCATGCTCAGCCGGGGGTTGCTGTCGGATATGGCTAATGCCGCGGATTTCAGTGCGGCGGCGGAGCTTCTCAGTTCCACGGAATATGCGATTGCAGCCAACAGCACCGATGCCCAGATTGAGCAGATGCTGATGGAGCGCCGGACGGCCATTCGGGCACAGTTTACAGACCTGATGCTGGATGAAGAACTGGTGCAACTGCTGCGGGCCAGAGAAGACTATGCCAATATGCGCCTGGCCGTCCGCCGGCTGGTCATGGAAAAACCGCTGGGCCTGGATTACAGCAATGAAGGCGGCGTGCCGGCAGAGGAATTCGAGGAAATCCTCCAGCAGGAAAATTACGAACGCCTGCCGGAGTATCTGCAGGAGGCCGTCGAAGCGGCGGTGCTGGGCTACTATGAGAACAAAGATATCCGCCGGATTGATTATGGGATCGACCGGGCGGAGTATCACTGGCGAATCAAGCGAGCCGGGGAATTAAATAATATCTTTTTCCAATCCATGGCCCGCATCCAGGTGGACCTGTACAACCTGCGAACCATGCTGCGTCTCAAGGAAGCCGACCGCGATGAGCGGGACTTTTTCTTTGACGGCGGCTTCGTGGATATGGATAAATTCATCCAGGGGCTGTCTGCTCCGTATGAATCCCTGAGCAGCCTGTTTTTCGCAACGCCGTATTACGAAGTCGTCGAAGAAAGCATTCGCTACCTGCGGTCGGAACAGTCTTTTCTGAAACTCGAACAGCAATGCGAAGATTACCTGATGGGCTTTTTGAAAAGCACGCGGGAAATCGCCGCCGGCCCGCAGCCGGTGATTGCTTATTTCCTGATGAAGGAAGCCGAGATACGCGACGTGCGTATGGTTTTGATGGGAAAGAAAAATTCGCTGTCGGCCAAACTGATTCTGGATCGTCTTGGCACCTGGCACGGATAAGACTGATATCAATGTGTAAAACGAGTGAGTCGCGGCTCACTCCAGCAAGAGTAAACCAAATATGGATGGAAAAGTAGCAGTTTTGGGAAGTGCGGATTTTGTCATGCCGTTTGCGGCGCTGGGCCTGGATACCTTTGCCACCGAGCCGCTGGCCGACAAAGTCGCCCAGAATGCCCAGGACATATTGAAACAGAAATATGCACTGGTTGTGGTCGCTGAAAATATCGCCGGCTATGCCCAGACGGTATTTGATACCACCCAGAAAAAAGCTACGCCCTGCGTCGTGATTGTGCCGTTTACCACCGAACCTTCGGGGGTGGCGACCGAATCACTGGGCAGACTGCTGAAGATTGCGACAGGGATTGATATTCTGTAACATGAATACTGTCGGAAATCGATCGATGATGGCGTTTTCCGATTTTTATATTGAACGGTAAACTATTAACTATTAACTCATAAGGTTAAACAAATGGCCGAGGCACAAAACGGAAGCATTATTAAAGTAGCCGGGCCGGTCGTGGTGGCCGAAGGCATGCTTGGCGCGCGGATGTATGACGTGGTCCGCGTTGGTAACGATAACCTGATCGGCGAAATCGTGGAATTGCACGGCGACCGGGCCAGTATCCAGGTGTATGAAGACACCGTGGGTATCGGGCCGGGCGAAAAAGTCGTCAATACCGGCGCCCCGCTGAGCGTGGAACTGGGGCCGGGCCTGATTTCCAGTATTTATGACGGAATTCAGCGGCCGCTGGACGCATTGGTCAAGGTCCAGGGCAGCTTCATCCTTCGCGGCAGCGCTATTCCCGGTCTTCGCAGAGATGTCAAATGGCATTTCAAACCCGTCGTTCAGAACGGTGCGAACGTCGTCAGCGGCGACATTATCGGCGAGGTCCAGGAAACCACACTGGTTTTGCATAAAATTATGGTTCCCCAGGGCGTCTCCGGTACGGTCGAAGGCCTGCGAGAAGGCGATTTCACAGTGGACGAAGTCATCGGCCATGTCAATGGCAAAGAGGGCAAGAGCGAACTGAAGCTGATGCAGAAATGGCCCGTTCGCCAGCCCCGCCGTGTTCATCAGCGTTTGAATCCCAATGAGGTTCTGATGACCGGACAGCGCGTTATCGACGCCTTCTTCCCGATTGCCAAGGGCGGTACGGCCTGCGTGCCCGGTCCTTTCGGCACCGGCAAGACCGTCGTCCAGCACCAGTTGGCCAAGTGGGTTGACGCTGATATGGTTGTTTATGTCGGCTGCGGCGAACGCGGCAACGAAATGACCGACGTGCTGAAGGAATTCCCGGAATTGAAAGACCCGCACAGCGGCGAACCGCTGATGAAACGTGTTATCCTTCTGGCCAACACGTCCGATATGCCCGTGGCCGCTCGTGAAGCATCGGTTTATACGGGTATCACGCTGGCCGAGTATTTCCGCGATATGGGTTATTCGGTGGCGTTGATGGCCGACAGTACCAGCCGCTGGGCTGAAGCCATGCGTGAAATCTCCACCCGTCTGGAAGAAATGCCCGCCGAAGAAGGCTATCCGGCCTACCTCGGAGCGCGTATCGCATCGTTCTATGAACGTGCCGGCCGCGTGGTCTGCCAGGGCGGTCCGCAACGCGAAGGCGCCCTGTCGATTATCGGGGCCGTCAGTCCGCCCGGCGGCGACCTGTCCGACTCGGTCGTTCAGGCCACGCTGCACGTGGTCAAGGTGTTCTGGTCGCTGATGGCCCGTCTGGCCCAGCAGCGCCACTTCCCCGCCATCGACTGGCTGACCAGCTATTCGTTCTATAAACAATATATGCCCGGCTGCTTTGAAGATGCCGCCAAGGGCCAGCATTTCGCCGATATGATGCAGCAGGCCGTTGACCTGCTGGAACGGGAATCGCAATTGATTGAAATCGTCCGCTTAGTCGGCGCCGAATCCATCGGCCCCAACGAACGGATGGCGCTGGAAACATCCAAGAGTATCCGCGAAGACTTCCTGCACCAGAATGCGTTCCATAAGATCGATACCTATACCCCCATCGACAAGCAGTATGATATGATTTCACTGATTCTGCATTTCCATCAGCAGGGTCTGACCGCGATTGAAAACGGCGTGGATCCCGCCGATATCTTCAAGCTGACGGTTCGGGAAGATATTGCCCGCTGCAAATACATTGACTACGCCGAAAAAGAAAAAATAGACGCAATTAAAGATAAAGTTGACCAGCAGATCAAAAGCCTTTATGGCGGTTCTGCAATTGAATCAGCCGCTTAAATCCAACGAATCTGCGGGAGTACGCTATGCTTAAAGAATATAAAACAGTTTCTGAAGTTTACGGGCCGCTGATGCTGGTTGAAGGCGTCGAGATGGCCAAATACGGACATATTGTGGATATCGAGCTGGGTGATGGGTCTGTACGTCATGGCCAGATTCTTCAGGTCCAGAACGACAAAGTCATGGTTCAGGTCTTTGAAGGCACCGAAGGCATCAATGTCAACCAAACCACCGTCCGCTTCCTGGGCAAACCGATGGAATTGTCGGTATCGCGGGAAATGCTGGGGCGTGTGTTCAGCGGTGTCGGCGTCCCCAAAGACAACGGCCCGGCCATTCTGCCCAAAAAGAAGCTCAACATCAATGGCAACCCGATTAATCCGTTTGCCCGCGATTATCCCAACGAATTCATTCAGACCGGTATCAGCACGATTGACGGCCTGAATCCGCTGGTTCGCGGCCAGAAGCTGCCGATCTTTTCCGGTTCGGGCCTGCCGCACGATGAAATCACCGCCCAGCTTTGCCGTCAGGCCACTGTCCGCGGCAAAGGGGAACAGTTCGCCGTGGTATTTGCGGCAATGGGTATCACCTTTGAAGCCGCCCAGTTCTTCATCAATGACCTGACCAACACCGGCGCCATCGAACGCGCCGTACTGTTCATCAATCTGGCCAACGACCCGGCGATTGAACGTATCGCCACACCGCGTGTCGCCCTGACTTGTGCCGAGTACCTGGCCTTTGAGGAAGACATGCACGTGCTGGTGGTGCTCAACGACATGACCAACTACTGCGAAGCGCTGCGTGAAATCAGTGCCGCCCGCAAAGAAGTGCCGGGCCGCCGCGGTTATCCGGGTTATCTCTATACGGACCTGGCCACCATTTATGAACGTGCCGGCCGTGTCAAAGGCAAAAAAGGCTCGATCACCATGGTGCCGGTGCTGACGATGCCTGAAGACGACAAGACTCACCCGGTGCCGGATTTGACCGGATACATCACCGAAGGCCAGATTATTCTGGGCCGGTCGTTGCACCGCAAGGCTGTCGCCCCGCCGGTGGATTGTCTGCCAAGTCTGTCCCGTCTGAAAGACAAGGGTATTGGCGCCAATAAGACCCGTGAAGACCATGCCGACCTGTACAACCAGCTTTATGCTGCGTATGCCCGCGGCAAAGAAGCCCAGGAACTGGCGACGATTCTGGGCGAAGCCGCCCTGTCACCCGAAGACCAGAAGTATATGAATTTCGCCAACCAGTTTGAACGCCGGTACATTTCGCAGGGATATTACGAAAACCGCACCATTGAACAGACCCTCGACCTCGGCTGGGAACTGCTCAGCATGTTTGACAATGTTGAGTTGAAACGTATTGACAGCAAGCTGATTGACAAATATATGCCCCGATTCCGTCAAAACAAGACCGGACAAGCCGTTTCGGTGGAGCAATAGCACATGGCATCGAATCAGACGGTCAACGCAACACGAATGGAATTGCTGGGTCTGCGGCGACGGCTGGCCCTGGCGGCCCGCGGCCACAAGCTGCTCAGTCAGAAACGTGATGAAATCTGCCGGCAACTGGTCAATATTGCCCGCGCCCTCAAAGGCCTGCGGCAAAAAGTGGAACAGGAACTGCTGGAAACCACGCGTCGTTTTATGATGGCCCGTGCAACGATGGAGCCTGAGCATATCCGGGCTGCGATGGAAGTTCCCACCGCCCGATTCAACCTTGCGATTTCCTTTGCCAGCATCATGAGTGTTCGCGTCCCTCAGCTTACCAAACAGCTTGAAGGGGAAATCATTGCCTACGGCTTCGCCAGCACCAGCGGCGAAATGGATATTGCCCTGCGGGCGCTGAACCGGGCCTTTGACAGTTTGATGGAACTGGCGGAAAAAGAAAAACAGGCTCAGCTTCTGGCAACAGAGCTGATGAGTACGCGTCGTCGGGTTAATGTTCTGGAGCACGTGGTCATTCCGGAAGTGGGCGAACAGATCAAGTATATCTATCGCAAACTCAGTGAGGCCGAACGCGATAATATCAGCCGCCTGATGAAGATTGCCGCTATGATTCGCGGCGAAAGTGCCTAAAACAAACAATTGGCCGGCAGCCGCCGGTTTTAAAAAAGAAAGAGAAAGCCGGTTCACAAAACCGGCTTTTTACTGTAATGACAGAAAACGGTTCAAGTAAACCTCAATCCGTTCCGTCTAAGTCATTTATGACGGCAGGTCCTGCTTTGCACTATAGCCACACCAATGTGCATCTGTGCTGGGGTCTGTCCATTGCTGTTTACTTGGTCGCCTGCTTCTTCTGGAGCCGGCTGCTGATTGGGGAAGACCTGTCCGTCAGCCTGCTGGGGCTTTTCCGGCCTGAATTCTGGAATATCGGGCGGTTTGTCGATTTGCCGCTGAGCATTTATGAATATCCGTGGCAAATCGTGGTTCTGGGCATCCTGATGGGTATTCTGGCCACCCTGCCGGTATTAACCAGCCAGCTTTTAAGCTTTCGTTACAGTATCCCGATGATTCTGTCGGTCATGCTGGTGTCCCGATTGGGGCTTTTTGGGGTATTTCTGCTGGTAAGCTGTATCGCTGTCGCCTGCAGACCGCTGCGATTCCGGTCCCGATTTATTTCGCTTGCCCTGTGCATGGCTCCTCAGGTGGCTTATTGGGCGATCTGGGGCGGCTACCAAAGTATCGACCCGATTCGCTGGGGATTTTCCTATGCACCCTGGCTGTATGCGTGGCTGACAGGGCTTTTTATGGCCGCGATCATTCTGGCTGTCGGGCATTATAATCGGTATAAACCGGGAGCCGTCTGGTTTACGGGTTTTATCCTGCTGGCTATCACATCTTGGTTATTTTATGAAAAAATAGGATTTTCAGAGCTGGATTATCAGTTATATGTGGCCGGCTCAAGCCCCGAAGAAGTCGAGGAATTCAGCAGCCATTCGCTCACTGAAACTCTCGATGAAATCATTCAGGACGAATCCACGCGAAGCTGGCTGCAAGGTCATTTTTATCCGGCCGATACATTGCAGTTACGTGAAAAACTAAAGGCCGACATCCAAAGTCAGCTTGTCTATGGCAACTGGCCACAATGGATTCTCAAACAACTGCCGGAGACGTTTTTATACCAGGCCAAACGCCAAACCCTGCTGAGGCAGTACGAGCGATTTATTGATAAATGGCCCAAAAGCGACCGAATGCCCATCGTTTTATATTACAAAGCCCTGCTTCTGGAGATGTATCCTCATATTCGTCAATTTGGGCAAACAGAAATTCTGAAATTTCTCAGCGATTATCCCTATTATGAAAACATTCTCATCTGGCAGAAACTCTACGATGCCTTTCCAGGCAGCCCCGAGGCCCTGGAGGCCCGCTGGCGTATCGCCATGCATGAGGCCGGACGCGGGAAATTTGAAAAGGCCGAAGAGCTGTGTGATGTGGCTATCTCTTTGATAGCAGCCGAGATACAAAAAAATGAAGGCCCGCCAGCCAATACCGCATCAGGGCTTTTCAGCGCTTTTAACAGGCCGGCCAAAACGGTTATGACGGCATCTAAACTGAGAGATTTGTCTTTCCGTATGAAAAAATTACGACTTTTGATTGACCGCGAGAACCATGGCGCCACCCCTCAATCCAAACAACGTCTGGCCGAGTTTGTGATGCTCAATCCCTACCGGCTGGATTATGACGGGAAATTGGTTTCGCTGCTGGCAGCAACGGATGCTGCCGATCCTCTGCGAGATAATATCTTTCTGGCCCAGGCCCTGATTCAGCCCGACCCGACAATCAAGATCCAGAAACTAACAGAAATAATCGAGACATTTCCCGCCGCCGATGCCGCCGTACAGGCATTCTATGAAATGGCCGTGATAAAAATCAGTATTTGGAAAAACACTCAAATCCAATCTGATACGAAGAAAACCGCCCTAAGTGAAGCTCGTGCCCTGCTGACAAAATTGACAACCGATTACCCCAATACACTCTGGGCGGAACAATCCCAAAACCTCCTCAATACGCTGCCTGTCTCTGAATAAGCCCATATAGCCCGATAACTATTTTTAATGATTACATAATCAGATATCATTTATCGGACCATTAAACTCTTTATTACCTGTTTCAAACAACTCACCCTTTTTCCTGTCTGCAAAAATATCCGCAATTAACCCCCCTGCAGATTTGACCGATATACCTGCGTAACGTACATTTTTTACAGCTATGGTACGGATATACAAGAGATAACTGAGCAATAGACTCTGAAATAGTCTTATGAGTAAAAAAGGATTACTAATTTGGGCAATTCTGCTTGCTGTGCCGGGCGCAGTGGGATTGTGGTCTGTCATGACCAATCAATCTTCCCATGAGGCCCAGATCCGCGTGTGGCAGTCTCAATTGCAGGACAAGACGGATCAGTATCTTCAAAGCTATCAGCAATGGAACGCCTTAAAGCCGGAACAAAAGAACGATACGCCGTGGGGTCAGGGGGTGTATGGCGGGCCGGATATCCAGCACGAACTGGAACAAAATCAGGATAAGCAACTGGCTATTGATATGATTGAGTTAGCCAACGGAAACAAGAGTGTTCCGTCTGAACTGGCTCGAGTTCTGTATGGCCCCGACTGGCAGGATAAAGTGGACCAGTACCGCCAGCACCTGGAAACGCGGGAAATGATCATGGTCGGCTCCTCGGTCTGCCTGGGAGCAGGCGTCTTCATTTTTACAATCACCCTGGCCATTTGGATTATCACAGCCCTGTTCCTGCGTCGGACAGACAACAAAGAAGAACAAATCCCCGACGAAAGGCCTGTCATCAAGTTCCAGAAAATGGCAGAACCCCTTACGGTAAAAACAAAACCCGCTTCAACAGAAAATAAGACCGACACCAACAAAGAACCCGCCGGCTCGGAAACACCTCCTTGTCCGGATTCTGAACCCAAACTGACACCGCATGATGCCGGTTATTTTGAATCCATCCGTTCGGCACGCAAAACGGCCGGGCTGTCCACCCATTCTTCGGGCCTTGCCTCTTCGGACATTGCCGAAGATGCCCTGACGGCTGAAGTCCAGATGATGACCACGGAGCCGGTACTGAACAGCTTGTCGGAACTGACCGAAGAGGTGTCCGCGATTCGTCAATTCGCCGCCAAACAGCAGGATCAGATGAAAAAACTCCAGGATGGATATGACTGGATGCTGATCCGTCGTTTTTGCCTGCGAATCATTCGGTGCATTGACAATATTTCTGATCGTATTCGCATCGCCAAACAGCAGGAAAAAGAATCTCAGCCGCTGGAAGAAATCCGGGATGAACTGACGTTTGCACTGGAATCCAGCGGAGTCGAGCAATTCGAACCGGACGTTGGCGCCGATTATAAAGGACTTGAACGGTATGCCGAGGCAATTCATGAAAAAGAACCCAATGCGCAGCCTCAGCAAAGCGGAACCATCGCACGAGTCCTGCGTCCCGGTTATCAATATCTGATCAGTGATGAAGAAGTTAAAATTGTACGCTGTGCCCAGGTTAAGCTGTTTGAATAGCGGCCTGAACTATTATCTGGAGTTTGATTATGACAAAGTTAGTTGGAATCGACCTTGGAACCACATTTTCGGCCATTGCGATGTTAAATTCCATCGGTCGTCCGGAAATTATTCCCAACTGTGAAGGCGAACGCATCACAGCATCGGCTGTCTATTTTGACGAAGAGGAAGGCGGTGTTCGTGTCGGCATTGAAGCCATCAACAGCCGCCAGCTCAACACGAATCGGGCGGTTCGCTTTGTTAAACGGTACATGGGAACCGACTGGACAAAAACCATTGACAATCACAACTGGACTCCCCAGGAAATCTCCAGTCTGATTCTGAAAAAACTCAAGCAGGATGCCGAAAAAGAACATGGGGCAATCAGCGATGTTGTCATTTCTGTCCCTGCACACTTCGATGAAACACGCCGCAAAGCAACCATGGATGCCGGCACACTGGCCGGACTCAACGTTATCGGCATTGTCAATGAACCCGTCGCAGCGGCCCTGTTTTATGCCGCAAGCCATGACATCACCGGCCGGGTACTGGTCTATGACCTTGGCGGCGGTACCTTTGACGTGACCATTCTGGACATCAAGGGAAAAGATATGAAGATTCTGTGCAGCCAGGGCGATCATGCCCTCGGCGGCATCGATTTTGACCATAAAATCATTGAGTTGTTTGAACAGGAATATCAGAAACAGTGCAATGCAAAACTGATCCAGAATGATCAGGATATGGCCAAATTTGAAGATGAGGCCGAAGATGTCAAAAAGACTCTGTCTCGCCGTAACAATGCCAAGAAAATCCTCTATGGCTCCAACGGCAGTGCCCGTGCTGAAATTACCCGGGACCAGTTTGAAAAAGCCATCGAATCCCTGATTGCGCGCACCGAGATGCTGATCGACGTTGCTCTTGACGAGGCCAAATCCACCACCAAAGACATCAATAAAATCCTGCTGGTTGGCGGTTCGACGCGTATGCCCATGGTTCAGGAGCGTTTGACGAAAAAATTCGGATTTGCCCCTGAAGCAGCGGTCAACGTGGATGAATGCGTCGCCCTTGGGGCCGCGGTTCACGCGGGATTAACAATGCTCCGTGAGAAACCCGAATCCGTTCCTCAGGGAATTGCCGGAGGCCTGCGGGATGTACGGCTCAAAGACGTCTGTAACCACAGCTACGGCACAATCTGTGCTCCGGTCGATGAACAGACCGGGCGGCATGTCGTTCGCAATACCATTCTGCTGAAGAAAAACACGTCTCTTCCCTGTTCGACGACTCAGACATTCTATACCATGGCCGACAACCAGACCGAATTACAGATTATGATCACCCAGGGCGAAGATGAAGACCCTGATTTCGTGAATAAAATTGCCACGGAGATTTTCGAACTGCCCGCCGGCCGTTCTGCAGGAAGACCCATTCGCGTGGAATACAGCTACGATGCCAACCAGCGAATGCACTGTGAATTTGAAGACCAGGAATCCGGCCGTAAGCTTGAAGTGGAATTCTGCATCGGTAAAGATGGAGAATTGTCTCAAAACCATGTTCATCAGCAGGCCGAGACATTACAAAAGATGAAGGTTCAATAACCGTGTTGATATGAATACCGCAGGAATTATCATCCTGACCGCATTGACCACCGCAGCCCTGATCTGGGCACTGCCCAGACTCCGCGCATTCCTGCCGGCATTCAAACGACTGGATCCTTACCATTTCGAAAATCGTGTGGAATTGCTGGGCAAATCCGTAGAGGGAGTGGATATCGACATGTTCGGCGTCTCCATGCGAGGACGCATTATCACACCCTGTGATTCATGCGACACCAATGTATCGGTGGAAATCGTTGATATTACCGAAGGTGTACTGGAGCCGCTTCGCATTTTCTGCACCCAGCCGACCCTGCGCCGGTCCGAGGGGATGGAATTTTTCTTCCAGACGCACAACGGCATTATTCCCGGACGAGATGCCATTTTGCCGCAGTGGCGAATGGTTCTGGAGCTGGGGTGCGATGTATTGCGCTTTCCCAAACGCGGTCAGCGTCTTTTGCAGTTTGTGACACGCATCAGTCAGGTCGGGACAAACCGTGAACTGGCTGTCGCCAAAACAACCCTGAATTATTTTGTCGCCGCCGCGGAAGGATACCTGGACTTCGAAAAACGGCTTGAAAAAATGCTGGCCAGCGGATATATTCTTGCCCTGCAGACCGCCGGCGACCAGCCGAATGCCATTCAGCAGGATTTAATTAAAAACTGGCTTAATGAATGTCTGAATCATTCTGCAGCGGATATAACTATTGATATTCGCAAAATAATTCCTTCCGAAACTGCACAGGAAGCCATTGACAAGGCCTGTGAAATCCTGATGCAGCGGGCGGATACCAGTTTTCGTTTTGGGCTAGTGGAATTGTGCATAAAAATCGCCGCCGCGGATCAGCCGGTCAGCCGGCCCCGGCAGGACTGGCTGAAATCGCTGTCTGAGCGAATGGAATTGCCACAGGAGCGTTTTAAGGCCATTTTCCAGAAATACCTGCCGCTGGAAGCACAGGATAATCCCGACCCGGCCTTTGTACTGGGAATCGACCCGACACTGCCGGTCGAAGAATCGCTCAAACGGCTGACTGAAGAATACCGCAAATGGAACAGCCGCGTCAATCATCCCGACCCCAAGGTTCGCCAGCAGGCCGATAAGATGCTGTCCTATCTGACCGAAGTCCGTTCACGATTGCTGGCCGAGACCCAAGCCTGAGATCCGGTATTATATCTGGGAACAGGCCGCCGGCTTCAACACGATATTGGTAATATTGGACAAGATCTTCTTGTCTGCATACTCGGGCATGGCTTTCATTCTCTGCCAGTCCGGGTGGGAGCCGAAAGCCTTCCAGTTGTCCTGCTGCTGTTGAGCATCTTTAAAGACCAGCATATAGGTCAAATTGGGCATGGCCGACCCAATGAATGTCTGACCGAAAAACACCGCGTGAAGTCCTGTCTTGCGGAATACCTCCAGTTCACCCTGATTGAACATCTCGATCTTCTTTTGCCCGGTTTTGACGCTGGGGCTTTCATATATACGAAGCTGGAAAATCCGTCCCGCATCCTTGATTGGAGTATCCAGCGAAGGCATCCCGTCAAAGGCCGCAATCAACGAACTCTCGATGCGTTTAAAGGCACGAGCCTCGGCTGGTGCATCAAGAAAGTCCGCCCCATCTTTCAGATACACTGCATCGGTCAGTAATTTGGACCCTGCAGTGACCACGGATTCCAGATTGCGGTGACGCAGGAGAACATATACCAGCCCGGGGGTATCCTGGGGAACAAACACCCCTACGGGATTGATGTCGATCCGATTCAGGGCCGGTATCGCTGCCGAAGCCATGTATTGAAAAAACTTCTCTGTTTGACTTTCATCATCAAACAGAATCTTTTGCAGTTCAAAAAAGTCCCTGCCGGACTCGCCGGCACCGGCCAGGCCGGACCCGATTCCACTTGCGGCCAGTCCTGTCAGACATGAGGCTGTCAAAAAATCGCGTCTTTGCATCGATGATCTCCTTAAACTAAATCGTGCAGTCCTGTCACTACAGCATTCTAGGGAGATTATACCCATCCCGCAAAAACCAGCAATCATTTATATCATCCCGGCCAATATTTGCATCCGGCAAGACAGGCACCAATCTCAAGCATTTCCCCTGAACATGGCTGGGAATATAATAGTATAGAGATAATATCCTGATTGCCCTATTGACTTCAAGAAAACAAGAGCATGAATCAAAATTTTGACAGGTCAAATACAATATACTGATCCTACTTAATATTTCCCGGTTCATCGCGTCTAAGTACAGCAGCTTCAACGACTTGCTTATTTTGCTCGCGGAATATTCATACCCGTTGGGTATACAATCATGCCTGCGGACATGGAAGTCTGCGATCTGATTATCTGATCTGAAAATGAGTTTGGGATTACACCAAAATGGATTTGGTTTTCTACGATATCCTGGAATATAAATTACACTCGAGGAACATTGGGGACTTCTATGCTGTTGCGTGCCTCAAGGTCTTTGCAGATCGCCTTGATTTCATCTGTAATCTGTTCGATTCGTTGCCTGTCCTGAACATCTGCATCAATCAGGGTTTCCAGCAGAGTCGCTTTGTCTGTCAGACAGGCAACAGAAGCGGCAGAGCCGATCTCTGCCAGAAGATGTGCCACGCGTCTGAGGGTTTGCCCATTGGACTGAGTCAGCAATTCGGGAATAACCCGCAGCAGTTCCGGCAGTTTCTTCAATAGCAACTTGATTTCCACAGATATTTCATGGGGCATATCGGGGACGACGGTATCCATCTTGTCCGATCGGCGAGAATGGCTGTTTCGGCGTGTGGTGTAATTCTGAACCGTATGAAATAATTCAACTCGAGTGATGGGTTTGACCAGACATTCCTTGCAGCCGGCTGCCTTGAATTGTACCCGCGCCACCTCGGTCCCATCTTCCGTAACAGCAATTACAGGCGCCGTCACGCCCTGCCGCTGAAAGGACTGTACCAGCTCAATCGGATCCAGACCGGTAATCTCCATATCCAGCATAATTAAATCCGGCTTGTCTTCCAGGGCACGCTGAATTCGCTGCGGCTCCGAAGGAATGACGCGAACATCGATACCCTGCCGGCGAAGCATCAGGTTCATTGCCAACTGACTCGGTGACTTGTCTTCGATCACCAGCATTTTAATCTGCGATGCCTTGACAGGAGGTTCTTTTACAGAATTATCCTGTCTATTTTGCTGAATCGAGTCGAGCATCTCTTCCCGGCTGGACGAGAAAGGCAACACAATTTTAAACACAGACCCCTTGCCGGGCTGACTTTGCAGTTGGACATAACCGCCCAGAAGACTGCACAGGCGTTTGGTGATTGCCAGACCAAGCCCCGTGCCGCCGTATTTACGATCCATTTTCGAGTCGGCCTGAACAAACGATTCAAACAGCGTCTTCTGTTTGTCGACGGGAATGCCGATGCCGGTATCTTCAACCATAAAACAAATACGTTTCCTGCCGGAATCTTCGATAATTGCAACATTCAGATGAACCCGTCCGCGTTCGGTAAACTTGATCGCATTACTGAGCAGATTCAGCAGGCACTGTCTTAATCGCATGGGATCCGAGAAAAACACTTCCGGAGCGGAAGGGGCTTTCTCAATGCACAATTCGATGCCTTTTTTTACGGCTGTCATATCGAGCAAATCCCGGAT
>JBDKVE010000173.1:0-11408 GCA_039679345.1 Anaerohalosphaeraceae bacterium | reverse complement strand
TCGGGCATATTTGACATTGTAAACCTTCGATGCGTCCGCCAGTGCCATACTGTGATTGTACATCTGTCGTTCGATTTCATCTCTGGCTTTTTCAGCATCAACCTTTGCCATAATCGTTTCCCTTTTTAATTTCTCGGATCGTATATATAACGCAGTAATAGTCAGCAAACTTATGACTATCAGCACCGCAATAGTGACCACGGCCATGACCGGCACTTTGTACTTCTGCACAAACTTTTGGATCCTGTAGCTGGCGGACTCCGGCCCGGCGATCAAGGGGTCCCCCTCCAGATAATTGCGAATATCCTGGGCAAGTTCCGAGGCCGTCTGATAGCGCAGCTTGCGGTCCTTGCGGATGGCTTTCATGGGAATCCATTCCAGCTCCTGATGAAGATTTCTGACAAGCGTTGAGAGTTCTGTGTGCCTGTTTTGTGCCACCCTGGCTGCATCCTGTCCCAGATGAGACAGCCGGGAGCTGGGTCGGGGAGGCTCCTGTTCCCGGATAATACGCTGAATCTCCGTGTAGCCTGCCTCGCGGAGTGTACAGGACTCAAACGGCAATACCCCGGCGACAAGCTCATACAGAACAACCCCCAGAGAGTAAATATCCGTGCGTGTATCAATATCACGCTCCTTGAAATCCGCCTGCTCTGGACTCATGTATTCAGGTGTACCAAGAAGCTGCCCCTGCTGAGTAATCAGGGTCTTATCCGTCAGCGGCATACCAATGGCCTTGGCCACTCCAAAGTCAATAATCTTGGGAAGCGCTGTTTCATCCTGATCATTGACAAGGATATTCGACGGTTTAATGTCCCGGTGGATGATTCCTTTCTGATGAGCGTGCCCAATTGCCTCACAAACCTGAATATAAAGCCTCAGTCGCTCCGCAATATTGAGTTGGTGATAATCACAGTATTCCGTAATGGGCAGACCTTTGATATATTCCATCACAAAATAAGGACGGCCGGATTCGGCAGAACCTGCCTCTAAGACATGGGCAATATTCGGATGGTCCAATAGGGCCAGGGCCTGACGCTCGGCTTCAAAACGGGCAACAATTCGCCTGGAATCCATGCCGGGCTTGAGGATTTTCAGGGCAACCTGCCGTTTGATGGGGTGTTTTTGCTCTGCCAAATAAACAATCCCGAATCCCCCTTCGCCCAGCACACTCAGCAGCGTAAATGGCTCAATATGGTCTTCAATCACAGCAGAGGAGCCCGGCTGACTGGCGGTCGGAAAACCATCCTTTGGAGGCTTTTTATCCTTTTCTGTGTCTGCCATAAGAACTCCACGAAATGGACTTGACTCTAAATTTATTTACAATATCCTAATAAAATAGAAATGCAACGTATATTCCGTAATTGCCAGGTGAAGACATGGCCTCACTCATTATCGAAAACGGTACAAATCAGGGCTGTTGTTACCCCCTGGGGCAACGGATTACGGTGATTGGGCGGGCAGAGTCATTACTTATCCAGATTCTTGATGAGAAAGTCTCTCGCAGGCATCTGCAAATTCGTTACGACAATACAAATAAAATATACATAGCCACCGATATGAAGAGTAAACACGGCGTCTGGATTAATTCGATGAAAATTACAGAGGAAACCATATTAAAAGACAATGACCGCATTCAAATCGGAGATACAGCTTTAATATTTACAATTCAAGACTTTCCTGACACAGAAAGCGCATTGAATTATTTCAAAAAAGTTGGCCAACGGCGATTATCAACACTTGATGAACCCTAATTTGGCTCGGCATAAACAAAAATTTACCTATAAAATAGTACGCTAACTGAAACCCTCATAACGGAAATATTTATAGCAATATAAGACTGGATACGTCTTGTACATGTACCTCAGTGTATTGCATTTTATCCCATTTTCACATTTTCAAAAAAATGAGGTTGTCAAATTCACATGAAACTTAATTATATAGAAGAGTAAAATAGATAAGCGATCAGGGATATGGATAAAAAAGATAAACTAATTAGTGTTTCTGACTCAAAAAGCTTTTTAAGCCTTCTGAGACGAAGCCAGACTCAGATCCATACCTATATTCTCTGTCAGGTTCCCAACCGCAACGATGCGGAAGATATTTTGCAGGATACGATTGTTGTGATGCTGGATAAATTTTCCGAATATAAAGAAGGCACTAGCTTTCTGGCCTGGGGCATAGCCATTGCCAGAAATAAAATTAAGTCTTTTAAATATAAGAACAGAAATTCCAAGATGATTTTTGATGATTCCATTGGCAATCTGCTCGAAGAGGAAAGCTCTAAAAATCCTGAATTTTTTCAGGATGAAAGCCGGGTATTAAAGGGGTGCGTTGAGAAACTGGACTCCAAGCATAAACGTTATCTGCTGCTGCGGTATGAACAGGACATGACATATCGAGAGATTGGCCGGCAATTCAATGTATCGATGCAGGCTGTGTATAAAATGATGACACGGATTCAGCTATCCCTGTTGCACTGTGAACGTCTGAACCTGCAAAAGGATTCCAGCCTATGAATCATCATAACAACAAAATGCTGAACGAGGTTGCGACCCTGCTGGCCCTTTGCATGGAGGGGGATATCCACCCGGACCAGTTCGATTACCTGCAAAATTTACTGCAGAATAACCAGCAGGCCCGGGAACACTATTATCGCCTGCTGGCCATGCATGCCACGCTTCAGGAAACAGAAAGTATCCTTGCCCTTCAGGACAATACATCCAAAAATCTCTATGACCAGGAAGTATGGGACGCTTTATCCATTGAAGAAAAAACCGCAACCGCTGTGGAAATTCCACAGGAAAAACAGCCCGAGCAGCTTGTTCAGCGGATCGAACGAAAAAAAGTGGCTCATACCATCAGCAAATCCTCCCGATTCACTTTTATCGCTTCCATTGCGGCCAGTGTTCTGATTATATTATTATTACGATTCAGCCCGCAGCCCGTTGTGGATGTCGCTACCGTTTCGAACAGCATGAATACTGTTTTTGCGGGCAATCTCTCGTACCCTGCCGGAAGCCGGCTATCGTGTCAGGCCACACCGCTGTGGCTTCAAAAAGGTATGCTTGAAATTGAGTTTGATTATGGCGCCAGGGTTCTCATCGAGGCACCTGCGGAATTTCAATTGAATTCGGAAGAGAATATTTCCCTGTTTTCCGGACGTTTGTATGCGTATGTCCCGGATCGTTCAAAAGGATTTATGGTCGAAACACCCAATTCCCGCGTAATCGATTTAGGAACCGAATTTGCAGTGAAAGTCGATTTTGACGGCACCAGCGATCTGCACATGATGAAGGGAAAAGCATCCTTATTCTCGGGAAGCAAAGGACAGACCGGCCAGGGACAGATTCTGACAGCCGGGCAGGCTCGACACGTGGACTCCCGGGGCGATATTCAGACCATTACCATGTGTGAAAATGAATTTGCCCGCGGCTTCCTGGCTGGAAAAGGAATTATTTGGCGCGGCCAGGACATCGATTTGGCGGATATTGTCGGCGGCGGTTATGGTTTTGGCGACGGGAAAAGAGGTCTTGGCATCAATCCGCTATCTGGAAATTTAATTGACCGGATTCATCCTCAGGATATGAATGGACAAGGGGACTATACCCCTGTTTCTTTCAGCCCCTTTATCGATGGTGTATTTGTTCCGGACGGCGGTCAAGGTCCGATCACGATTTCCTCAGCGGGACATCAATGTTTCGATTGCCCGGACACCCAGGCGTTTGTCCGCTATGAAATCATCAGTTGCCCCCAGACGGTCCAGGACCCCAATCTGTGCAAAGCAGATGATCCCCGCCCCCGCGAAGAACAGCTTATGCTGATGGCCATGCAGGAAGGATACCCCGGTCGGCCTATGGGCCTGTATGCGGCCAAACAAAAGCCCGGTCCCGACGACACCTCGATGCTGTTTCACGCCAATGTGGGTATGACCATTGATTTACAGTCGCTGCGTGCGATACTGCCCAGCGGAAAGATTGTGCGGTTTACTTCAACGTTTGGCATCGCGGAAGTCTGTCCGCAGCCTTCCGATGTGGACATGATGGTTCTGGTCGACGGCCAGACACGACTGAAAAAACTGGATATTTCTCACCCGGATCTTGTAGACATCAGGATTGACCTGACCGAAACGGACCGTTTTTTGACCCTGATGGTGACCGAAAGCGGTGACAACGGCACAGGCCTGAACGCCGCCCTGGATTGGGGATTATTCCTGAATCCGAGACTGGAAATTGAATAAGCGTAAAGCAGACGTTGAGTCTGTATGACTAAAAAACAGTATTGAGGAGGTTTATGGCGATGAGAAGCATTCAGCTCATGCACAAGGAGCAGATGTCCGTATTGGCGAGAATCTGTATCCTGAAAACCTGCATTTATCACTGCCCGAATCTGTATGACGGGTGAAGGCGGGGATGGAACATTAATGTATGAACGGAACTGAGGGTTTTATTCAATTACATTGCAAAGGAGAATCACAATGGTAAAAGCAAAAAAGTATGGTTGGGTATTGTTATTATTACTGGCATGCCAGTGCATGGTATCCGCGGCGGTCTGGACTGTCTCGCCGTGGACGGATGATGCTTCGACAGGGATCGATTCATCGAAAACCTACACCCATGCGATCAATATTTCAAACGACGGTTCCGTTGTCCCGAACGTTAACGGGGTTCAGTTTACCAATGAATGGAACGTCCCAACGAGCTGGTCGTTAAACGGCGGCGGGTACATTGACAATGATAACGGTAATAACATTAGCGGCGACAGCTACGGGATAAGTACGCGTTTCCGTTACGGCAACTCATTACTGACCCTGACCGGCCTGACGCCGGGTACGGTCTATGAACTGACGCTGTTCAGTGTTGCCTGGGAAGACGGCACCCGTACGGTGACGTTGAAAGATGTGTACGGCTCGTTTGTGTTTAATCAGGATATGTATGGCAACAACAACGGCATCAAGATTGTCGGTCTTTATACCGCCGATGCCAATGGCCAACTGAAACTGGGGGTCGTCAACGATTTTCATATTTATGGGTTTGCCAACTGCGTCTATACCGGCGATCTGCCGGTGGTGGTCTCCCCGCTTTCTCCGGCCAATTTTGACGGTGGTACCACCGTGGGGCTGGATACGGTTCTGACCTGGGCAGAGGAATTTGCCGGAAGCCTGGCATCGCCGATGTTCGATGTCTATATGGATCCCAATGAAACCAAAGTGACAACTCTGGATCCGGCAGTACGGCTCAGCACCGGGCAGACCGCATTCACTTTCGATCCGGAACTGAATTGGGAAACACTCTATTATTGGCGGGTCGTGACTTACATTAACGGTGAACCGAACATGGCAACCACTATTCGCAGCTTTAAGACCGACTTTGAGGTGGACCATTGGTCCGATTCATCGTGGACCAGTGATGCCGATTCCGGTATCAGCGTGGGTAAGGTCTATACCCACAAAGTGAATATCAATGCCAGTGAAGGTGTTTCGACGACCGTCAACGGCGTTGCGTTTGAAAATGACAACAACCGTGTGGGCACCAATTGGAATCTGACTGCCGCTGCGGCAGGAGCGGGCAATGGCAGTTATATGGTCACCGGTGATGGCGGCGCATTGATTTCGAATTTCTTCTATGGTGCTGATCCGAACCCGACATTAACGCTGACGGGACTGACCGCCGGACAGGACTATGTCCTGACGCTGTACACCCGCGCATGGGGTACTCCGGGCACCCGTGTGATCAATGTCACCACCAGTGCCGATGGTCGCACTGTCGCCCTGGATGAAAATATTGATGGCGAGACTATGGTGGGTACCGTGTCTAAGGGCAATGGCCATTTGTTCAAGTATGCCTATACGGCACCGGCCTCCGGTAGTCTGGCAGTGACGTTTGATGCCCAAACCGCCGATAGCTGGCATCACTATGCATTCAGCAATGAAATCGCTGTGCCGGTTTATCTGAATCCCACACCGATGCCCGGCAGCAATGTCGATGCCGATGTGGTACTGAGCTGGGTGCTCAACGGCGAAGCCGTGAATCCCACATACACGCTGAAAGTGGCCACCAATCCGGCCATGAGCAATCCGATTGTCGATTTAAGCAACTTGACGGCAACCAGTTATGATCCGGTGCTGGATTCGGATATGACCTATTACTGGCAGGTGCAGGTTGTTGAAGCGGGGAATGTGATTTACACCAGTCCGGTTTGGAATTTCAAGACGACCCCGCCGCCGGATGCCGTGAAGGTGATTGAGTGGAAACTGGATGAGACGACCGGTACGATTGCCAATCAAACCGGCCCATCCGATGACGCCGTCGGCATTCTCAAGGGCTTCAAAGATCCGAACGCGCCTGGCGTTTCCCATGTAGCCGGTCTGGTCAACAACGGTCTGTATCTGGATGGCACCGAAGAATACGTGGATGTCAGCAATGCGAGCCCCTATATGCCGACAGCCCTGAATCAGGATTTCTCGGTATCCTTATATTTCCGTACCTTCAAGGCCTTTGGCCCGCTGTTTTCAATGCGACATTCCGAACTGGATAATCCGCTGGTCGATTTCACCCTTGGACGGGATGGAGTCCAGTATGAGCCGGGAAAAGTCTGTATGATTGTTCGCGATGACCCGGGATCGATTGGTTATACCAATTCCGGAATCACCGTCAACGACGGCCGCTGGCATAACCTCATTGTAACACGGGCCGGTGGAAACTGGACCATGTATATTGATGGTGTCAAACGCGGAACCCTGAACGGTGTCGCCGCCGGTGATGTAACACTGGACTGGCTGGCCCTGGGAAGCTCGCTTCGCTGGATTAGCACCAATTGGAGTCCTCAATATTACTATTCTCGCTATTTCCAGGGTATTCTGGATGAGTACACGATCTGGGAAGGTGAATTGTCACCCAAACAGATCAAAGCACTGGCAGCCATCGTGCCTGGGCAGGGCGATATCGATTTCGATATGGATACCGATATCGATGATCTCAAAGACCTGGCAGCCGTCTGGCTTGATAACAGTGCTACCCCCGTCCAGTCGTTAGTCGTTCTGGAAAATATGGAAGCCTACACCAATGATCCGAACACCTATCAGGATTACCTGGCATACGCTGACGAACCGGGAAGCTTCGGCTTACTCGATTTATCCATCGAGACCGATGATGTGTATGGTCAGGTGCTGCGTGTGGATTATAATTTCGATGGTCATCCCCACGCTCATATTCCCGTGCGTCTGATAGAAAAACGCCTTAACTCGAGTTTGTATGACACCTTCATCACGCGCATTAAGAAACCGGCGGATTGTGAGATCAACGCATTGATCCTGGATTACTATGACGGCGTCGGCCATGACGATCCCATCACAGAGGGTCTGTATTCCAGAGGCCGCATTATCATTGATATCTCAGCCATTGCCAAAGATGAATGGGTCACTCTTGAGGTCCCGATTGTTGATACCGCAGACTTCGGATTCTCAAGCACGACAGATTTGTATCAGGTTATGTACTCGATTCAAGACGGTGGTGCTGATGTCGGAACCCTCTTCATTGACAGCATCGAACTGAGTGACACAACGACCAATTGCGTTCCTGTGGTCGGACAAAATGTTCCGGATATGAATGGCGACTGTATCGTCAATCTGCTGGACTTTGAAGAAATAGCCGAAAACTGGATGGCTGGTCTGTAATGTAAGTTTTGTATCGCAGCTTAATCGGGCAGGGATGCTGTTGATCCCTGCCCGTCTTTTAATGCAGCAACGCATCACAGCCTGATGGGGGCAAAGAATTTCAGTAAAGTCAACATTATGCATTGATTTGCAGGGGTGTTTATGAAGTTCAATCGGCATTTTGCATCATGGTTTGGTTGTCTTGTCCTTGGTATTTGCGGTCTGAGCACATCGCTGTGGGCCGACAGTGTCGTTGTCTTCAACGAAATCATGTATCACCCGGGACAAAACCAGACTTCGGGTGAATGGATTGAGATGCATAACCAGATGGCCGTGGACGTGGACATTTCCGGCTGGTCCATCAAAGACGGTGTAACTTATACCTTCCCCGAAGGCACATTTCTGCCCGGCGGCGGATACCTTCTGATTGCCGAATCCCCTGCCGCTCTGGAGACGGAAACCGGCATAACCGGTATTTTGGGTCCGTTTGAAGGAAATCTATCCAATGCCGGAGAAACCTTAAAATTAGAAAACAACAGCGGCCGTTTAATGGACGCTATGGAATATAACGACAAAGGCGACTGGCCGATTGCTCCGGATGGCTCCGGCGTTACTTTGGCCAAAAAACATAAGAACAAGGCCAGCGTCGCAGCCGAGAACTGGACCTGGAGCAGCCAGATTGGCGGCACACCCGGGGCAGAAAACTTTCCCACCCTGGATATGCGGCCGGTCCAACGCGGATTAGTCGGCAAAAACGATACCTGGCGATACAACAGTCAGGGCGGTAATCTGGGCCAGACCTGGCGGCAGACAGATTATTCCGACAGCACCTGGTCGGTTGGTCAGGCCGGATTTTATTATGGCAACACAGGCGGCAGCGGTGAGCCGGAGAAAATCACCACGCTCTTCAGCAGCGGGCTGGATAACGAGGGCAATCCCCTGTCCCCCGGCCAGTACGACCCCCACTATCGATTTGTATCTTCCGGCCAGCAGGTTATTGCGATGCAGAATCATCCCGCATGGCTGGCCAATGATGCCACATCACAATGGATTGGCTTCAGCGGCCAGGGGACGGATAATCAGGCCCCGGGACAGTTTTATATCGCAACCACCTTTGATCTGACCGGCTGGGATCCCGGGACGGCTTTGATTACACTGTATCTGGCGGCGGATAACCGCGTGGATGATGTCCTGATTAACGGGCTCAGTACGGGAATCACATGTCTCAGCTATAACCAGTGGTATGGTCCCTTTGTCATCAACTCCGGGTTTATCGAAGGACTCAACACGCTTCAATTCGTATTCACTAATGAAGGGGCTGATGTCAATCCCGCCGGGCTGCGGATCAAGCTGGAAGGAACCGCCGTTGCCGACTATGGCAGAACCCAACTGCCGGCCTGCCCGATGACAACCTATTTTCGCAAGACATTTTCATATAACAAACCCGACTCTGCGACGCTCAGCCTGCAATTGGAAGGATTGGTCGATGATGGAGCGGTATTTTACCTGAATAATGTGGAAATTTACCGCACGAATATGCCGTCGGGCACGATTGATTATGACGATACTGCCGATGACAACCTGACAGAACCTGAGTTGATTGGGCCTCTTACCCTGCCGGCAGATGCGCTTCAGGATGGATTAAACACACTGGCGGTCGAGGTCCATCAGGCCGTCGGCGGACAGAATGATTTGTTCTTTCTGGCGGAACTGAATGTCACCGAAACGCCCATCCCGCCGGGTGAAGGATTATCACTGGCCTTCAGTGAAATTCCGGCCTATACAGCTCAACCCTTCTGGATTGAAATTGTCAACACCGGATCACAACAGGTTAATCTGGCAGGTACAATTCTATCGCTGAATGGCGACAGTTCCACGCAGTATGTCTTTCCATCACAGTTGCTTGGTTCAAAAGGCTATGCAGTTGTGAATGAGACCGTGCTTGGATTTCGCCCGGCAGAGGGCGATAAGCTGGTTTTATACGCGCCCCAGCAAACCGTTGTCATGGATGCGGCGGGTGTGAAAGACACTCCCCAGGCACGCATGGTAGCCGTACGGGGACCGTGGTATACCCCCCAGACTCTAACCTCGGGGCAGGCTAATGATATCCAGCTTCATACCGATATCATCATCAATGAGATTATGTATCATAAGGGCGATACCCTCGCCCAGCCCGGTGAATACCAGACCTCGGTCCTGGTACCTGCAGGAGCAGAAGCTTTTGTCATTATCCCCTCCGATAACAGCTTTGGAACAACATGGACCGGCGGGAATGAGCCGTTCAATGATTCCACCTGGACAGCCGGAACGGGAAATACCACCGGCATTGGCTATGATCAAGACCCGGACTATCTGACAGATATCGGAACCAATATCGAGGATGATATCTTCGGTGAGCGTCAGTCGTTCTATGCACGAATACCGTTTAACTGGACAAGCCAGACGACAGTCGAGTCAATGACTCTGAATATCAAATATGACGACGGATTTATTGCATACTTAAACGGCCAGAAAATTGCCGAACGCAACGCCCCTGCTTCCCCGGCTTATACCAGCGGTGCAATCACATCGCATGAGTCCGGCGGATATGAAACCATTGATGTCTCAGCCTATATCAGCAGCCTTAAACACGGCGAAAATATTCTGGCTATTCATGGATTAAATTATGGCATTAAAAGTTCGGATCTGCTGATTCTGCCTGAACTGACCATTCGCGAACAGATTACCGCGCCAATCGAAGCGGATGAAACCACTGAAGAATGGATTGAACTGATCAATAAAGGCTCGCAGCCCGTCAATCTGACAGGATGGCAGATTAAAGGCGATATTGATTACAGTTTTACCCCGAATACCATCCTTGCCGCAGGACAATATCTGGTCGTGGCTCGAGATCATGTTTCGCTTCTGTCGGCATTTCCTTCGATTGCGGTTGTGGGTGATTTTCAAGGCCGCCTGCCTAATGGCGGAGGAAAAGTCAAACTGCTGGACGCCAGCGGCAATATCACCGATGAGGTTATCTATTATGATGATCTTCCGTGGCCAGGCACGGCGGATGGCTACAATGCCAGTCTGGAACTGCGACATCCCGATGCAGACAACACCAATGCTCAATCCTGGTGTGCCAGTGATGAGAGCGCCAAAAGCCAATGGAAAACCTATAGCTATCGCGGGATTGCTCAGCCCAGTTCAATGTCGGAGCCGGATTCGCAATGGCGCGAGTTAGTGATAGGCATGCTCGATGCCGGACAAATACTGCTGGATAATATCAGTGTTATTGAAGACCCTGATGGCTCAAAAATTCAGTTAATCCAAAACGGCACGTTTGAGACAAGCCCCGCCGACAGCAAATGGCGGCTTCTGGGTTCGCATCGGCACAGTGAGGTCATACTGGACCCGGATAATCCGCAGAACCACGTGCTGAGCCTGGTCTCCACCGGCCCGACCGACCACATGCATAATCACCTCGAAACAACGCTGGCCTCCGGACGCAGTATCGTCAACGGCCGGACTTATGAAATCTCATTCCGGGCCAAATGGATTTCCGGCTCCAACCAGCTTAATACCCGGCTGTACTTCAACCGGCTGGCCAAAACAACATTGATCGAAAAGCCGCGGCTGAATGGAACACCCGGGGCACAGAATTCCTGCTACCAGAGTAACCCGGGGCCGGTCTTTTCGAACCTGACCCACAATCCGGCCGTCCCGCAGGATTTCGAACCGGTCATCGTCTCCGTTGAGATCAATGATCCGCAGGAGG
>JBDKVE010000172.1:0-3897 GCA_039679345.1 Anaerohalosphaeraceae bacterium | reverse complement strand
ACTGTCGTCCAATACCTCGGCGACAACAAAGTCGCCTTATGCCCGCTGTTTGCCAAGATTGCACCGTCCCGCTGCAATTGCGTCGTATACCCATCGACGCACAATGCCGCCATCCCAATCGTCCCACAATTCAATTACACCTTAAGCGCCTACCTCGGGGCTTACAAATACCGCTCCGGGTGCAAGGACCAGGTGGTCAAGATTACCCTGGTCAAATCCCCCTCCCAGGTCGTCATGTTCGGCGAAGAGAACCCCATGAAGATTCCAGGCAGCGTACGCAAAGACCTTCTCGGCGGTTCCAATGCCACCGTCAACGACTGTCTTCTCTGGCCTTATGAACCGGCCAACGCAAAATCCAAAATTGCCGGCATGGGCGGCAAATATGCCACTTTTAACGGCTCCGGTTTTTCGGATTGTTTCGGAACCTACCACCGCGCCAAAGATGACGCCCGCTTCCTAGGCTTCACCAACGCCGTCTTCGTCGATGGCCACGTCCAGTACGTCGCCCCCGAAGAAACCCTCAAATTCATGTGGCCGTATTAAACTTTCATGGATAACCCGACCAGGCCTGTGCCTCTTCAAATTATAAAAGCAGGCATATTATTAGCTGCACCATTCTGAATAATACACACTAGAAACGTGTTTTTTTGTTTATACCCATAATTTCATGTCTAACCGGGTTGACTAATCCCCCAATTTCCTGCACAATACGGCCTCAATAATAAACGAAACGTGGAATAACAGAATAACAAGGATAACGCAGCACCCATGTGGACACCGGCACTATCAGGCTTGACAATGGTTGCTCTCCTGAGCGGGATGGCACTGACGATGAATTACCCCCAAACACAGCGGATCGAACACACAGACGACTACTTCGGCGTCAAGGTCGCAGACCCCTATAGGTGGCTTGAAGATGACGTCCGCCAGTCCCCCCAGGTCCGGGAATGGGTGGACGCCCAGAACAAACTGACCTTCGATTACCTCGGCTCGCTGCCCCAGCGTCCGCAAATCAAATCCCGCATCACCGAGCTGTGGGACTATGACAAATACGGCACCCCGTTCAAACGGGGCGGCCGGTATTATATGTCCATCGCCCGCAAACTGGAAAACCACGCCGTCATCTACCGAATGGACTCCCTCGACGGCGAAAAGAAAGTCCTGTTCAATCCCAACACCTGGTCCAAGGACGGCATAGTCGCCCTGGCCGGCATGTGCTTCACTGACGACGGCAAATACGTCGCTTATGCCATCCAGGATAGCGGCTCGGACTGGCAGACCTGGAAAATCCGCGATATTGCCGCCGACAAAGACCTGCCCGATGTCATGGAACACCTGAAATTCACCGCCCCGGCCTGGAACCACGACTCCGCAGGCTTTTATTACGCCAAATACCCCGAACCGGATGCATCCGAGAAATTCACCTCACTCAATACACAGATGAAACTGATGTATCACAAACTGGGCACCTCGCAGGCCGAGGATACGGTGGTTTTCTATCAGCCTGAACACCCCGACTGGGGCTATAATGCGATTGTGACCGACGACGGCCTCTATCTGGTCGTCACCATTTGGGTAACCACCGACAATAAATTCCGCATCATGGTCCAAGACCTGCAGCAGCCGGATTCCAAATTGACAGACCTCATCGACCGCTTCGAAAACAACTACGCCTTCGTGGATAACGACGGCCCAATTTTCTATTTCCGCACCGACCTGAACGCCCCCAACGGCCGCCTGATTGCCATCGACCTGTGCAACCCTGACCGCAGTCACTGGAAGGAAATCATCCCCGAATCCACTGACCCGCTGCAGGATGCAGACCTGGTCAACGACACATTTGTCTGTTCCTACCTCCACGATGTGACCGCACAGTTTAAACTGTTCACCATGGACGGTAAGGCCCTCGGCGACATCCCCCTGCCCGGCCCCGGAACGGCCTCTGCCTCCGACAGCCGCCGGCACGAAACGGAATTATTCTACCATTTCCAGTCCATGACCACCCCGCCGGGCATCTATCGCTATGACATGAAATCCGGCCGGTCCAAACTCCTGATACAGCCGCAAATCGCCTGTGCCCTCGACGAATTCACGACCGAACAGATATTCTATACCTCCAAAGACGGCACCCGTATCCCGATGTTCCTTGCCTACAAAAAGACCCTCAAACGCGACGGCTCCAACCCCACCCTGCTTTATGGATATGGCGGATATGAAATCTCTGTTCAGCCGACGTTTTCCGCCACCCGCATGGCCTGGCTGGAAATGGGCGGCATCTTTGCCATCGCCAACATCCGCGGCGGCGGCGAGTACGGCACCGCATGGCACGAGGCCGGCAAGAAGATGCAAAAGCAAAACGTCTTCGACGACTTCATTGCCGCAGGTGAATACCTCGTCGCCCAGAACTACACCAGCCCCCAAAAGCTGGCCATCATGGGCGGCTCCAACGGCGGTCTGCTGGTCGGCGCCTGCATGACCCAGCGGCCCGATCTGTTTGCTGCGGCCATCCCGGAAGTCGGCGTCATGGACATGCTGCGATATGATGCCTTTACCGCCGGGCGTTTCTGGGTGGATGAATACGGCTCAGCCAAAGACAGCAAGGAAATGTTCGAGTATCTCAAAGCCTATTCCCCCTATCACACCCTCAAACCCGGCACCACCTACCCGGCTACGATGGTCATGACCGCCGACACCGATGACCGTGTCGTCCCCAGCCACTCGTTTAAATTCGCCGCGATGCTCCAGTCGGTTCACAAAGGCGACCGCCCCGTTCTGATTCGCATCGAAACCCGCGCCGGCCACGGCTCAGGCAAACCGACCTCCAAGCGAATCGAGGAAATCGCCGATACTTACACCTTCCTGGCCGCCAATTTAGGAGCCGCACTGCCCAAACAGTAGCACGGAGCGCAAGCAACGCGATTTTTAACATTGTAGGGGCAGGCCCCCGTGTCTGCCCATGGATTACGACAGCAGCACGAAATGCAAGTGACGTGATTTCTCTCTCAGAAATCCAAAATCCTCTTGACTCCCTTAATCGACAATCTGAAAATCATAAATCGTCAATCTTCTTCCACTCTCAATCGAAAATGGAAAATGGAAAACTGACAATCTCTATATCCCATCCTTCCAATACCTCGCCAACACCTTAAAATCGGCTATATCAATTCGTCCATTGCTATCGGCATCGCAGGCAATACTATATCCGGCCTGCCCTTCCACCGTCAGCCAGGCCATCTGCATCGCCTCCAGATCATCCACCCCCACCCCATCCGGACATGCAAAATCTCCCCGCCGGCCAAACTCCCAGCTCAACTGCGGGTACCCCACCCCATCCGCGCTCATCCGCCAGACATCCGTCGTCCCATTGGCCGCCTCCCCAGCAAAATCCCACCCCGCATCCGTAAACGTCGAAACCATCTGCATCTGGACTGTTGTTTTGGCCGCCGCATCTGTATTGGCTGTTGTAAAACCACATGCCGTAGAATCCCAGAAACAAGCTGTTTCTGTCCCCGATAAAGTGCCGCCGAAAGCTCGCACATTAGCCGCCCCGGATGTAAATGAGTCGATGGCGCAGAAACAGTTTGATATATTACCATTGGCAACTCCGATAAAGCCCCCATAGTAACTGAATCTTATGGTCGATATTGGATCACTGTCTAAATCCTTGATGCTTCCTTTTGCGTAGCAATTATTCAAAACAGTGCTGCGTGACGTTTGACCAATAAATCCGCCCGCTCGACAGAAATTGCCCCAATCCACTGTCGTATCCATATCGGCAAAGCAATATGTCACCGTATTTGTGCCCGAGGTCAGCCAATAGAGCTGCCCCACTCCGCCGCCCAAATATAAACTGCTGCCGTTGGTGTTGATGGTTCGTATTATTCCAGCAGCCGAACA
>JBDKVE010000171.1:0-3138 GCA_039679345.1 Anaerohalosphaeraceae bacterium | reverse complement strand
CTTTTATCAACAGAACCCTTCCCGCACTGTATTACTCAACATCATCCCATGTTCCCGGAGTTTTTTGTCCGGCCCACAGATATGGTTTTTCAAATCCTATTCCAAAAAATAACGGGATAAAGAATGACCATGCCACACCCATATATGCATAGGTCAACGCTTCATTCATATCCGCGAATGTTTGCCCGATCATTCCTTTCATTATCAGGGTTACTGTAATGCTCAGCACTATAGTAAAAATGCAGGCAAGCAGACCGCCCCACGGCATTCGAACTTTTGTGAACGGCCAGTTATGCATGGGCACCAAAATTCCATAAGTAAATGAACAACCAACCATAAACAGGAGAAGCCAATCATTGCTGGGTGTGTAACTGCCGATTTTCCAGAATTCCCCTATACCTGCCAATTTATAATCCCAAATTCCCAGCCTCGCTGAAATCGTTATCCACAATCCCACGGCGCCGATAAACAGCAGTATTGATGAGATCGATCGTATTGGTTGCCTCATCTTGCGAAACAGATACGCTGTCAACCCGGGTGCCAGCATCATTGTGGAAAAAGGAAACCACCACGCGGGAATCCAGCGAATATATGAATTGGTCACGATCCACGTGAGGGAGGCGATGACCAAAAGAAGAATCCCGAATTGGCGGGGGGCGCTGAATTCCGACCATGGCCAGTTTCCTCCGGTAAACGAGAAAAACAGAACAAAAAAATAGATGCAGCCAATAATCGGGAAGGCCCAATCCGCCCCCATCCCCAACCAATAAATTGCCTTTAAGGAAAACCACCCCAATATCCAGCAGGAGACCGTCGCAACCAGACCTCGCGCCAGAGAATTTTCGATTTTGACAAAAGGCCAGTTTCCGACTGCCGCGAAGAGAAAACACCACCACAATGAAAATACCATGTAACATACGTTATCGAACCAGTACCAACTCTGAATATCCCCACCGGTCCACGGCCCAAACGGAAATGATTTTACCCAAATATTGAGAAAATAATTCGATATAATTGTTATTCCATAGATTAACAGTATGCCCTTCACAGCGGTCCCGACGCGCAATGGGGCAATTTCTATCGCATCACTCACCGTCATTCCCTCCTCTCACAATTCCCATGCCCGATGAACGGGCATGGGATTGCTATTTATAAGTATCTGGACCCGCAGATATTATCGAGCCGTGAAGCCGCCGTCGATCTGGACGAGATTGCCCGTGATATAGTCCGCATCCTTCGAAGCCAGGAATACCGCCAGGGCAGCGATCTCCTCCGGCAGGACCCAGCGGCCGAGCGGGGTAATGTCCTCGACAAATTTCTTCACCCCGGCATCATCATAATAAGGCCTGCACATGGCCGTGGGAGCGTAATTGGGGCAGATACCGTTCACGGTAATCTTGTCCGGGCCGTAATCGATTGCCAACTGCCTCGTCAGGTTTGCAGCCGCGCCTTTCGAAGCGCAGTAAGCAGGCTCGTTTGCCAGACCGACCAGTCCGCCGATGGATACGAGGTTCAGGACTTTTCCGCCCTTGCCCTGCTTGAGCATCTGCGCAATGGCGTACTTGCAGCCGTTCCAGACGCCCTTGATATTGACTCCCATCGTGAAATCGTATTCGTCTTCCGTGCACTCATGGATTTTCGCCATGCGTGTGAATACGCCTGCATTGTTCATGATGATGTCGAGCCGGCCAAATTTCTTCACCGCGGCTTTAACGAGCGCTTCCACATCGCTCTCTTTTGTCACATCGCATTTGACGAAGATGGCCTCTCCGCCGGCCTTCCGGATTGCCTCATCAGTGGGAGTATCTATATCTTTTTCATATCCCTCTTTTCTGGCCTCCTGCCTTAAATCGCTGCACACAAGTTTCGCGCCTTCCCCGGCAAATGCCAATGCGATGGCGCGTCCGAAACCTGAACTGGAACCCGTAACGATTGCTACTTTATCCTTTAATCTTTTCATGATCCGCTCCTTCACAATTGATTATAATGTTTTTATTTATACCGAGTATCTGCTGAGCCGCTCGCCGCCATCAACCTTGATCAGATCTCCATGGATATAACTTGATTCGTCTGAAGCGAGGAACACTGCAAGATTGGCTACGTCTTCTGCTTCACCCCAACGCTTCAAAGGTACACTGTCGGCAAACGCCTCTTCAAAAGCCTTATCATTAAATAACGCCCTGGTCAGAGCGGTTTTGCAATAGGTGGGGCAGATACCGTTGACACGGATCTTATCCTGGCCGTATTCAACAGCCAGGCTGTTCGTCAAATTAGCCGCCGCTCCCTTTGAAATATTATAGACAGACTGCCTTGGATACCCGCCCAGACCCGCTGTGGATACGAGATTTATAATATTGCCGCCCGTACCTTGCTTCAGAAATTGTTTAACAGCTTCCTGGGCCCCGAAAAATGTCCCTTTCACATTGATGTTATAGCAGACATCCAGTTCCTGTTCCGTCATGTCTATAAACATTTTGCCGCCCCTGTAGACACCCGCATTGTTCACCATTACGTCCAGACGTTTGAACTGGTCTACAGCCGCCTTGACCAGGGCCTTGACCTCGTCGTTCTTTGTAACATCGCATTTCACAAAGATCGCCTGACCGCCTTTATTCCTGATCACTTCATCCGTGGGCACCTGGATATCTTTCTCAAATCCCCCGGTGCTGGCCCCCTTATTAATATCAGAACAAACCACCTTGGCGCCCTCAGCGGCAAAAGCCAATGCAATCGCACGGCCAAATCCGGAACTCGACCCTGTGATTATTGCCACTTTATCTTTTAATCTTTCCATATTTGCACCCCTTTCATTTAAATCTTAAGGCAGAGGAAGGGGTGAGCCCCTTCCTCTTTCAATGAATTGATATTACTTATTCAGCTTTCCGCCCGGCTTGCGCATTCCCAGCATCTTCCGCCATTCATTGGGGTCGATTATCTCGCGGCCCAGCAATTCGCAGAGCTGTTTGGTCGCCTTCCAGGTATCGAGATTGTTCTTTATTTTGGCGTCATGATGGGGCCATCTCCAAACCGAATCCTCCATACCGACACGGATATTGAGACCGAGAAGGAGCGCCAGGGTTGTGAGATACGATCCGGCCCGCCCTGATGCGCAGACAACGATCTGGGTATTGTCATCAC
>JBDKVE010000170.1:0-11460 GCA_039679345.1 Anaerohalosphaeraceae bacterium | reverse complement strand
CGCGATAGCATTTCCGGAATTGTGCCGGTGGTGCGGGGCATGTTTGCAGGTATGCCCGACGGGAGCCTTGATTGAAGGGCGACGTGTTGTCGGTACAACCTGTCAGGGACAAGCCGGTTTGATTCGTCTTCACTGGGCAACACTGGCAGCGGGAGCAGGCGGGATGACGGTCCGCTTAATTGAGCAACTGAAAGAGCGGACGAATGATGAGGATTTGATTATTTTGGATTCACCCCCGGGGACAAGTTGTTCGGCAGTCCATACGATTCGTGGGGCTGATATCGTGATTCTTGTTGCGGATCCGACTCGGTTTGGAGTGCATGATCTGAAATTATCGGTTCGCCTGTGTCGTTCGATGGATATCGAACCGCTGGTCCTGATGAATCGTGTCGAACTGGGCGATGCGGACGGGCTTCGTCGATGGTGCGGCCAGCATCATCTGCGGATTCTGGCGGAATTGCCTGATAGTCGGGAGCTTGCCCATCTCTATTCACAGGGGATTCTGCCCGTGAAGCGGATGGAAAATCTAAGACACCAGTTTTTGCATATGGCACAAATCCTGCGGCAATTACCGCCAGGGCGAACCGCCGGCGACAATCCAGAAGTCATTTTGCCGTGGCAGCAGGACTGTTCCGAATCAACCGAATCGCACGAGCCGGATATTGCCGAGTCATCCCATCGGCCGGTGGAAATCACGGTCGTCAGCGGCAAAGGCGGAACAGGTAAAACATCTCTATGTGCATGTTTTGCTCAACTGGTCGGAGGGGTCGTGGCCGATTGCGATGTAGATGCGGCGGATATGCACCTGCTGCTTGAGCCGAAGGTGCTTGAGCAGGGTATTTTTCGGGGCGGTCGTGTGATGCGGGTTGATCCAGCCTTGTGTGCCCGGTGCGGGGCATGTGTGGAGGTGTGCCAGTGGAAAGCGATTGTTCGGCAGGATGATGGCAGTGTGGTCATTGTCGAACAGGACTGCGAAGGCTGCGGAACGTGCGTGATGGTCTGTCCGGTTAATGCGATTAGCACCGAGCCCACCGATGACGGGCGATGGTTCTGGTCCTCGACGCGATTGGGGCCGATGAGCCATGCGATGCTGGAGCCGGGCAAAGAAAATTCAGGCAAGCTGGTGACGCTGGTTCGCAAACAAGCGGCTGGCCGGGCCGAAATCGCATCCACGAATCGCGTTGTCGTCCTTGACGGTTCTCCCGGGACAGGCTGCCCGGTAATCGCTTCTGTCGGCGGGGCGAGGGCGGCTGTAATTGTGACCGAGCCGACGGTGTCGGGGCTGCATGATCTTGAACGGATTCTGGAATTGACAGAGCATTTTCGGATTCGGGCGGGGATCATTATCAATAAAGCCGACCTGAACCGGGGTATGGCCGAAAAAATAAAATCCGCAGTACAGGCTCACCATGCAAACTTGCTGGGAGAGCTGCCGTATGATACCTTATTTGTGCAGGCCCAGCAGGCCGGAAAAACAGTGTTGGAATATCAGCCGGATAGCGAACTATCCGAGACGATACGATTAATTTGGAAACAAGTTCAGAGTTTAGCAGGAATAAACCATGAGTCATTCGCAACAAACGGATAATCATGGCCATCCCAAGGCGGATATGCAGAAGCTGAACCGCAGTATGGCTATGATTGGCAAAAAGATTTTGGTGCTGTCCGGCAAGGGCGGCGTTGGTAAAAGTACGATTGCAGTCAACCTGGCGGTTGAACTGGCCCGGCAGGGCAACCAGGTAGGCTTGCTGGATGTGGACCTTCACGGCCCCAGCATCCCCCGCATGACCGGCC
This sequence comes from Anaerohalosphaeraceae bacterium, assembly GCA_039679345.1. Taxonomy (GTDB): domain Bacteria; phylum Planctomycetota; class Phycisphaerae; order Sedimentisphaerales; family Anaerohalosphaeraceae; genus Anaeroglomus. The sequence continues at coordinate 9,666 of JBDKVE010000170.1, read as the reverse complement.
TGGTTCAGCAGAAATGTTTTGGTCTGGAAGACCAGATTATGCCGCTGGCGGTTTCAGAGAATCTCAAGGTGATGTCAATTGCCTTTCTGATTCCCGATGATACCCAGGCGGTCATCTGGCGCGGACCGATGAAATATGCCGTGATTCAAAAACTGCTGGCCGATACGGTCTGGGGCGAACTGGATTATCTGGTGATTGACGCGCCTCCCGGCACCGGCGACGAGCCTCTTAGTGCTGCCCAGTTGGTCGGCGGTGACGCCGGAGCGGTGATTGTGACCACGCCGCAGAAAGTTGCGGTCGAGGATGTACGCCGCTGCATCACGTTCTGCAAGCAGGTTCAATTGCCGGTCTGGGGAATCGTCGAGAACATGGCGTCCTTGTATTGTCCGCACTGCAACCACGAAATCCGGCTGTTCAGTGACCACTCCGGCGGACGCGAGCTGGCCGAAGAAACCGGGCTGGAACTGCTGGGCAGTCTTCCGCTTGAACCGGAAATCGCTAAAAGCGCCGATGCCGGCCTGGCCATTCGCGATTGTTCCATCTCGCCGCGGGTCGGTCAGGAAATGGATAAAATTATTGCTCAATTAAAATCGAAAATGAAACCAACTACAAAACAAGGAGATGTCCAGGTGTTGAAGATTGCGATTCCCACTGCAAGCGGTCAGTTATGCATGCATTTTGGACACTGCGAACAGTTTGCCGTTATTGCGGTGGACCCGCAGACCAAAACCATTACTGGTAAGGAGATGCTGACTCCGCCGCCGCATGAACCGGGCCTGCTGCCTAAATGGATTGGCGAACAGGGCGCCAAGCTGGTCATTGCCGGCGGTATGGGACAGCGTGCCCAGCGGTTGTTTACCCAGAATCAGATTCAGGTCATTGCCGGGGCACCGGCTGATTCGCCGGAAAATCTGGTGATGGCTTATCTGAATAATACGCTGCAAACTGGCGCCAATACCTGCGACCATTAAATCGGTTTGGATTATTATTGCATAACGATGATTGGATGAAAACAGACGTCCAGATTACGGTTTTGGTGGATAATGTGGCCCGGCGTCCTGATGTGCTGGCCGAGCATGGTCTGTCGTTGTGGATTGAGTATGACGGCAAGCGAATCCTCTGGGATACAGGGCAGGGTGGGGTGTTGTCCGCCAATGCGCAGTCGCTGGGTGTGGATTTGGCATTGGCGGATGTCGTTGCACTCAGTCATGGTCACTACGACCATACCGGCGGGCTGCCGCTAGTGCTGTCTGTGGCCCCTAAAGCGGATATCTGGCTGCATCCATCGGCCACCCTTTCTCGCTTCAGCCGAAAAGAGACCGTCCATCCGGTGGGGATGCCGGCAAGTGCCATCGAATCCCTGCATGGCAAACCGATTCGCTGGATTACGTCCTGGACCTCGCTTGACGAAGGCGTATTTTTATCGGGAGCGATTCCTCGTAATAATCCGTATGAAGACACAGGCGGGGCCTTTTTCCTTGATGCAGACTGCCGGATTCCGGATACGCTGCCGGACGATCAGGCCCTGATTATAGAATGCAGCAGAGGTTTGGTTGTTGTTCTGGGCTGTGCCCACAGCGGGGTGGTTAATACGCTGGATTATGTGCATCAAAAGACGGGCGGAAAACCTGTTTATGCAGTGATCGGTGGGATGCATCTGTCAAAAGCAAGTCAGGTACGGCTGGATTATACGGTTCAGGCCTTGAAAAAATATGATGTACAGCTTATTCTGCCGCTGCACTGTACCGGCCAGCAGGCGGTGTGTTATCTGCGTACTGCATTACCGGGCAAAGCCATTCCATTGCCGGAAGGCCCTTCGATCAAATTATAACTCAATTGAAAACAAGGAGAACACAATGATTCATAATACCCCTGCGAAGATATTTTTAACCCGAGGGATCGGTCGCGATAAATATCAGTTGAAATCATTTGAAGAGGCCCTTCGCAAGGCCGGTGTGGCTCAGCAGAATCTGGTTCAGGTGTCGTCGATTTTACCTCCCTATGCCAAAATTATCAATCGTTCTGCCGGCTTGAAATATCTCAAGCCCGGCCAGATTACCTTTTGTGTTATGGCCCGCTGCGATACCAACGAACACGGCCGGCTGATCTCCTCTTCGGTCGGGATTGCTGTGCCCAAGGATCACAATAAGTGGGGCTATCTTAGTGAGGTGCACGGGGTGGGGATCAATCAAAAAGATGCCGCCGATATGTCCGAAGACCTTGCCGCCGACATGCTGGGTACGACGCTCGGGCTGGAGGTGGACCCCAATAAGGACTGGTCGGAAAAAGAACAGGTGTATAAAGCCAGCGGCCTGATTATCCGCAGCTCCAATATCACACAGTCAGCCAAGGGGCAAAAAGGCCTTTGGACGACGGTCGTTGCTATTGCGGTATTATTGTTTGAATAGTCGCAAGGTTGTCTGTTGTCGATAGGTTTACCAGGGCTAAACTGTTGCGTTTTAAGAGCATAGCCGTACAATGATTATATGGTAACTTATGATCCCATAGACCGTTACGCCCCGCAGCGGGAGTACATGATTCGTCACGACCTCAGAGGGCGGGATATCCGCGATGCTCGGGTTCTGGACGTGATGGGCGAAATACCGCGTGAGAATTTTCTGGCTCCGCAGTATCAGTCTGCCGCGTATGAGGATAATCCCGTACCGATTGGTCTTGGGCAGACAATAAGTCAGCCTTACATTGTAGCCCTGATGACCCAGTGTCTCCGGCTGGCCGGCACCGAGCAGGTGCTGGAAATCGGCACCGGCTCAGGCTATCAAACGGCAATTCTGGCCAAACTCTGCAAAAAAGTCTATACCATCGAGCGTTTTGATGATTTGTCAGTTCGTGCCCAATCGGTGTTGTCGAGTCTGGCTATTCATAATGTGGAATATGCTGTGGGTGACGGTTCATGCGGATGGCAAAGCCCGCTTCTGTTTGAGCGTATTATCGTGACAGCGGCGGTACCTCGCCCGCCCGAACCGCTGATGGTGCAGCTTCAGGATGAAGGGATTCTGGTTGTACCTGTTGGGGATGAGTATAGTCAAACGCTGATGACATATCAGAAAAAAGGCCCACAATGGATTGAATCTGATGTTTGCGGCTGTCGGTTTGTAAAACTGGTTGGGAAATATGGATTTACACCCAATGAATAGGATTGAGGGGGAGACATAAATAGCAAGATAATGTTATTGTAAAATCAAATATTCAAAGACCCACTGTTTTTTTCCAGTTAGACTAAAAATAAAGACCCCACTGCGGGTCTTTATTCTTTTAATCCAGGTAGTATTCATTTAGGAGAATTGTAAGTGACTGGAAAAAAACGTGTTATGAAAGCTATGCGTGGCGAGAAGACAGACCGTATTCCATGGGTTCCATTTGTCGGTTGTCATGCGGGGGCGTTGATTGGAACACCCGCAGATGTATATCTAAAAAGTTCAGATCTAATGGTCCAAGGTACAGCAGAAGCCGTTCGCCGTTATAAGCCGGATGGGTTGCCTGTGGCGTTTGACTTGCAAATCGAGGCCGAGGCGTTGGGGTGTCAGTTGGCCTGGGCCAGTGAAAATCCTCCTGCTGTAATTCATCATCCCCTGTGCAATGGCTCGAAATTGCAGGATTTAAAAATTCCCGGCCCGGATGCGGCCCGTCTTGGGGTGGTACTGGATGCGGCAAGAAAACTGAGAAAAGCCCATCCAGATATTGCCCTATATGGCCTGATTACCGGGCCGTTTACGCTGGCTCTGCATCTGCTGGGAACAGATATTTTTATGAAAATGTTCGATGAGCCGGAGTATGTCAATCAGCTCATGCAATTTTGTGCGGATGTCTGCAAGGCGACGGCGGGATATTATATTGACGCTGGCTGCGATATTGTGGCGCTGGTGGACCCGATGACCAGTCAGATCGGGCCGGACCAGTTTGTGCAGTTTGTCAGTCCCTACGTAACGTCAGTATTTGAATCGATTCGTCAGCGGGGGGCGTTAAGTTCGTTTTTTGTCTGCGGCCATGCCCAGCAGAATATTCCAGTGATGTGCCAGTGCAAATGCGACAATATTTCGATTGATGAGAATATTCCCCTCGATTATGTCCGACAAGAGTGTATCAAACATCATATCAGCTTCGGCGGCAATATGCAGTTGACCAGCATACTGCTGCTGGGGGGGCCGGTGGATGCTCAGAAAAACGCCATAGCTTGTATGGAACTTGGCGGCGATACGGGTTTTATTCTTGCTCCGGGCTGCGATCTGCCGTATGCGACACCTCCGGCCAATCTGGAAGCCGTGGCGGAGATTGTATTGGATTCGTATAAGCGGGATGTGGCTAAATCGCTGGCCTGTGAGACGCCGGATCAGAATAAGCTGGATATGAACGAATACGGCCAGGCGGATAAGGTAATTGTGGATATCATTACGCTGGACTCCGAGGCGTGTGCCCCGTGTCAGTATATGGTTGATGCTGTCAAACGGGTTGCCCCGGAGTTTGAGGGGATTGTCGAATGGCGCGAACACAAGATTAAATACCGCGAATCGCTGGTATTCATGACGTCGCTGATGGTGCGTAATGTACCGACGATTTGCATCGATGGCGAGATTGTCTTTGTGTCGCGGATTCCGCCGCGGGATGAATTGATTGCGGCAATTCAGAAACGCATCAATGAGAAATTCCGGCTGCGGATTCAGCAGAAAAAGGCTAGGTTGTATGTGCTCGGACAGGATTGCGACAAGACTCATCAACTGAAAGATAATTTGAAGCAGGCTGTAATGGAATTGGGAGTGGATGTGGATATTCAGCTTGTCAAAAGCGAGGATACGATTCGTTCCTATGGTTTGACCTCCGGACAGCTTCCGGCGGTGGTGATGGCACGATTTCAGGTCAAGTCGATCCGACAGGTACCGCAGGTGGTGATTATTAAGGAATGGCTGAAGGATTTATGATCGACGTCTGGATACTTGGTGGCTATCTGGGGGCGGGTAAGACCACGGCCCTGAATGAATTGCTTCGCGGCGGGCCGATTGCACAGGCCAATCCTGCGCTGATTATCAATGAATTCGGTAAAATCGGAGTGGATGGTGCACTGGTCGAGCGTCGTGAACTGGCTCGATTTGAAATCAATAAAGGCAGCCTGTTCTGTATTTGCACCAAAACCGACTTTCTAAAGGCGCTTTCCGACATTGCCGGCAGCGGAAAGCATCAGGCGGTACTCATTGAGGCGACGGGGATTGCCGAGCCGGTGGATATTGAAAATTTCCTGACCGAAGGACCGCACGCCGGGAAATTCCGCCTGCGTGGCAATCTTTGTATTGTGGATGCAGCTCATTTTACCCAGGTGGCAGCGTACTTAAAGCCTACCGTCTCCCAGGTTTGCTGGGCGGATGCAATCATTATCAATAAATGCGATCTTGTGGATGCGCAGCAGCTTAAGATGTTGCGGGCTATACTGGAGACCATGAATCCGAATGTGCCTTTTATGGAGACCGCTTTTGGCAAGGTGCATCCGGCATTCTTGCATGAGATTATCCACCGTTCTCGTCGGGAAAATCTGGTTCCATGTGCCCCGGAACAGATTTTTGCGGTATCGTTCAGTACTAATCGGGCCGTGTCTGAGAATAAATTCTTCAGCGTGCTGGAAAAACTGAAATCCTCCATTTTACGGCTCAAGGGGAATGTCGCGTTTGACTCCGGCCCGGTTTTCGTGGAAGTGGTCTGTCAGACGGCCAGCATGCGGCCCGCGGTGCTGGAAATAACATCACAAAATAAGGCTGCTACAGCGTTTACGGTAATCGCCTGGAATACAGATAAAGAGTTCCTGCGGCAGCAATTTGGACACTGCTGGCAGCTTATACACCTTGTAAAAGAGGACGTAAGGCCTGAATGTTGTTCTTGACAAATCGTTTTTCTCCGGCTACAATCCATCCCTTGTAGTTGGGTAAATAAAGTGTCTGTCCCCGATTGATGGTGGTAGTAGCTCAGCTGGTTAGAGCATCAGATTGTGGTTCTGAGGGTCGCGGGTTCGAATCCCGTCTTCCACCCTTATTTTTAGCCTGATAATGCAGATTATTAGGCTTTTTTTATGTTCTCACACTCCCTATGGCGTAAATTATGGCGTAATTTTACGCCCACTTTGAGTTCGCCCTTATTTTTTTCTACCCGCTTGAAAAGCGATTTATGCAGCGTTAGTATCCAAATCAGTAACTGATATAGATGGTTTGGATTTTAAAAAAATGGCTTCACTTTACTATGATAAGAAAACGAGGAGATGGAGAGTTGCTTGGAGATGTACGCTGCCTACCGGAGAAATCGATTCAGGGAGCAGATCTTTTAGAAGGGATAAGGACAAAGCCCTTGAATTCAAACAACACTGTGATCAGAATGAAAAAAGACTTAAACAAACTGTATATATCAATCCTGTTTTTTTATCTGATGTAGTGGAAGAGTGGAAAGCGTATTGTTTAAGATATACTCAGAGAACTAAAGAACTATATCTTAGAGAAGTCGAACTGTTCATTAAACAGCTTCCTGAGACAGTCAATTATATTACTGATTTAAAGACAATTCATATAAATCAATATATCAATCATGAGATGGGAAGAGGGCTTAAAAATCGAACTCTGAATAATACCATAGCATCCATTAAAAATCTGTGTAAATACATCCATGAAAACTATAAAACACCTAATCCCTGTGACGGAATGAAAAAACTCAAGGAAGATCCCCCGGATCATATTTTCCTGACTGAGGAAGATTATAAGAAGGTATTATCTTATGTAAAAGATTTTGCCAAGCCGTGGTTTGTCTTCTTAGCCCATACGGGATTACGAGCTACTGAATTCTGCCAATTGGAGTGGAAAGATTGTAATCTGGAAGAGCGGACTATTACAGTAATTGGAAAGGGCAGAAAAAAAAGAACAGTGGATTTGAATAATACCGCTCTGAATATATTGCTGGAACGTAAGGCAAACCGCCCAGTGAACGGGACGGATCGCATCTTTCTGCGGGCTGATGGGAAAGAGATGACAAGACGTACACTCAACACTTATGTTTTAAAACCCTGCCGCAACTCTGGATTGGCGGGAGGCGGGCCGCACGCCTTTCGACATTATTTTGCCACATCCTTGTTGCTCAAGGGAATTCCCATTATCAAAGTTTCCCTCCTGCTTGGACACCGTAGCATCACGACCACCCAAAAGATCTATAGTCACATCCTTCCTCAGGACCTGAAGGGAGTGACTGGCATTCTGGATGCGTCTTGATTTCTCATATTTTTCCATGGCATGACGTTCGAGGACAGCGGTGTGCCATCCTTTCTTTTTAGACCATTGAGAGCCGTATGTAAAATCAGGTAATTCTCCTTCTTCGATCATTCTGTGCAGGGTTTTATCACTGATATCCATTTGCTCCATCATGTCCTGCATGGTGATAATAATTTTAGAACCATATTTATTCTCACACATTGTTAAATTACTTTCATCAATCAAATCATATTACTACACTCAACTATAATGAATCTATTTTCGCTTATCAAGCTGAGTAGAAAGAATTTGGGAGAAAAAGAAAGATTCATTCGCTTTGATGTAATAAAAATGAACTGGGTATTTAGGATCAGAGCAAGATAAACAGTAATTGTATTCTAAGTGCCCCTCAAAAAAGCATTTTTATTGTTCCCCTGCTCCATACCCCTAACTGGCGAAGTCAGAAGGAAGGCAGACAACCCTGTTACAACCTATCAACATGGACATGTGATTTCTCAAAGAATGGATATCGTCTTCCAACCGAAGCGGAGTGGGAATATGCTGCCAGAGGGGGTTGTCGGGTAAACGGTTCTCCTGGGGAGATACGATCACCCACAGTCAAGCAAATTACATTACCCAACGGATGGATGCAACAGGTCAGAATAAAGAGATTGAAATGATCCATGAAAGGCGATACAATGCGGCATGGATAAAAGGCTGCTCAGGCGGTCTGGACAGCATCGTAAACGACTGCGGATATCGTAAATCCTCTCACAGAAGTTGGTACAAAGAGACGGGGCAGATCACATCTGCGTAGCATTGGGGATTTATTGCATCCTTCTCCTAATGAATGTAAAGGTTAGGTTTATATCGTTCGCAAAGGAATCTGAATCATGAATAAAAGACTTCATTTGCTGAGTAAACAAATTCCTGCCGGGTTATTGTTTTTTCTGTTTGTCGCCATTGGCTCTGTTCAAAGTCAGCAGGAAGAGGGGATTCCCCTGGCTCCTCGACAAAACCGCAGACCTGACAACATCCAGAGACCCCCTTATAAGTCTTCATTAGATGAGGGTAAGGAAACATTCTCTGGTAATATGATGCAGCTTGCGGCCCATCAATATGAAACCGTGAAGAAAGTTAACAGCTCCGGAAAATGGAAGCCCACCCCCGAATCCATCGATAGCCATCCGGCACCGGAATGGTTCAAGGATGCCAAGTTCGGGATGTTCATTGACTGGGGGCTTTGGTCGATTGCCGGTTGGGCTCCCAAAAAAGAAAACGGGGCCATGTACCCCGATTGGTATGAATACCGATTGGATACCGACACAGCTTTTATTGCTTACCATGAAAAGAATTGGGGAAAAGACTTTAAACGGGATGATTTTATTCCATTATTTACTGCTAAAAACTATCATCCGGAGCAATTAGCCGAAATAGCCAGAGAAGCGGGCATGAAGTATATCATTCCCTTCTGTAAACATCATGGAGGATTCTGTTTATGGCCGTCATCATTTACACAACGGGATGCCGGGGATATGGGACCGCATAGAGACCTGATCCAGCCCTTAGTCGAAAGCTGTCGAGAGAAAGGATTGAAATTCGGCTTTTATTTCAGTATTGAGGAATGGGAATATCCGATCCTTGACACGGAAGGCCGAATGCAAATACGGATGTGGGGCAATGACATCAAGCCATATACGTTGGAGATTGAAAATAAATGTACTGGGAAGATTGCCGTTAATAATTATGCATTAGAATATTTAGTGCCCCAGGCAACGGAATTTATTGACAAGTACGATCCTGATATCCTCTGGTATGATGGGGACTGGAATACGAATGTAGAAGCGATTCATGCCTATGACATTGCTTCCTATTTTTACAATCAGGCAGAAGGACGAAAGGAAGTGGCGGTCAATGACCGGTATGGCGGCCATGTAGGAGAAAAATGGCAGCGGTCAAAGCGAGGAGACTTTTTTACCAATGAATATGGAGATATGGAGAAGGAAGCGAAGCAAGCCATTCACGCATGGGAAGAGTGCCGGGGAATCAGTCAGTCGTTTGGATACAACTGGCAGGACACCGATGAAAATGTAATCACTTCCAAGGCATTTATTGACATGTTTGTCGAGATCGTTGCCCATGGAGGCAACCTGTTATTGGTCGTAAACCTCAATGAGCAGGGAGCGTTACCCAACGTGCAGGAAAACCGATTAAAAGATATTGGAAAGTGGTTAGCAGTCAATGGCGAAGGGATTTATGCGACTCGCCCCTTCTATCCATATGTTGACGGGACAACCGCGTATACACAAAGCAAAGAGGGTCACATTATCTACGCGATTTTAAAAGAATGGCCTGGCAAAGAATTAAACCTGAAGGGGATTCACCCAGTCAAAGACAGTAAAATATCGATGCTGGGATGTGATCACTCCTTTGACTG
>JBDKVE010000169.1:0-18023 GCA_039679345.1 Anaerohalosphaeraceae bacterium | reverse complement strand
TAAATCGACAGCTCCACCCCCGCCCCCCAGACCCCCGCCACCTGCCACACGCCCGATTGTGCCCCCGTCAGCACGGCCGCATGAACCACCCCCACGCCAAAAAATACAAGGACAAACGTCCCAACCGCCTCCGCCAGACATTCATGAATCAATGGACGGGCTCTCATTTGTGCCTGCCTCCCTCAACAGACTTCGTCACCACCTTCAACAGGGCCTCCACATCTTTTTGATATTGCTTCAGTGTCCGCTGCCACTGTTTCAGACAAGCCTTGCCGTCGGCGGTAATCTCGAAGATGCGCCGGGCCGGGCCGCTCTGGGCCGTATCCCACGTCGAAACCAGCAGCCCCTCTTCTTCCATCGCCTTGAGCGTGCGATACACCCCCGTCGTATCCGGCGACGGCCCGCGAAACATCGGCATCTGCCCCAGCCGCTGCACAATCACATACCCGTGAACCGGACCTTCCGCCAATATTGCCAGCACCGCCGGACGCACCAGCCGCACCAGCGTCTTGCCCGTACAGGGACATTCTCCAAATTCCATCATAGACATACTCCTATATTAGACCTTGTCCAGTATACCCCCACGCCGCCCACTGTCAACCCTGTTTTAAAAAACACCCTTTTTAATTTTTGAATTGTCATTTTGCTTTTTACTTTTTGATTTTATAATTTTCCTCTTTACAATTTGTTTAGGATTTAGAATTTCTGTCTTAGAATTTTCTTCTTGTATACCTACATACCTGCATACCTATATACCTGCATTCTTATAGTCTCACCACCTTCGCCTTCTTCGTCCTGCCGCAATTGACGAAAAAATACCGCAGCGCATCAATCGGATGATCATACACCCCATCCTTTTCCGGCAGCTCGCTGGACGGATTGGCCGGATAATGATAACCCCGCATCGCCTCAATCAGCCGTCCGCATTTGGGATCAATCACCAGCCGGCTCTTGCCATCACCCGCCTTGACCACCTGCCGAATCAGCTCAATCCCCTCCACAATCCGCGAGGCATGATACGTACACTGAATCCCGTATCGGGTAAGCTCCATCACATCACTGGTTCCCGTCACGCTATTCCGCTGCGTACCCGCCGGATCGCAATACGTCGCCGCAATCGAATCCGCCCCGCCCGGAATCCGCCGCAGCACCTCCTGAACATGCAGCTTCAATTCTTTATTCGTCTCCAGATATTCATCCAGCACCCGCACCACGCCGGCGTCATCCTTCTGAATCCACAGGCACACATACGGACTGCGGCACCCGAAATCCATCGCCAGGTACAGCGGCAGCCCCGGGTCATAACTGACGGGCCGGACATGCGTTTCCATCTCAAAATCCGCAAACACCGCATTGTCCATCCGCGGCCGCAGACACAGCATCTCCGACTCAAACGCCGCACGGCTGCTCCGCCGCATCTGATCAATCACATCGTCAATCTTCAGATACCCCGACGCCTGCTGAGCCTTGCCCCCGCAATCCGACCACAGCGGGCACTGCGAACACGTCCGCCCCTCGCACCGCTCGATCACCTCCCACACGCACCACCGCAGGAGACGAATCTTCGATTGATACGTCCCGTCAATCAGCCGCTGCATCACCCCGTACGGCTGATGCATCGTACTGAAAATCTCCATCGCCCCGCGAATCCCATCCCGCGTCTTGGTCACAAACTGCGCCGCCCGAAACACATCCTCCTTGAACAGCTCCGCCTCATCGCACCGCAGCTTGTGAATATGAATCCCGCGCACATCCCGCGGCGAATGCGCCAAGACGCCGACATCCGACCGGTTGCCGAACCGGCACCGCCCCACCCGCACCTTGCCCTCCAGCATCGGCCGATATGCATCCGTCAGCGCATAGTCGCAGAAATACTCATACATCCGGCTGCTCTGGTCCAGCGACCCCGCCAGTATCCGCGTCTTGCACCCCGGCTTGAAAATGCTGTCCAATAGCGTCGCCACCGCCGCCAGCCGCGTCTTGCCGCCCCCGCGTCCGGCCCACACAATACAGTCGGACGAATCCTCTGCGCGCACCGCCTCCGGCAATCCCGCAAAATCCGCACTGTACGCATGCCACAGATAATCCATCGGCGCATCATGCCCCGAACACACCGCCTTGTCCGGCACATCCATCCCCAGATGCGTCTTAACATAGTCATGAAGCTGGGCTCGCGACTTCGGCGCGCAGACCATCTCTGTCTCTGTCTCCGCCAATTGCTCCTGCACCTCCACCGCCGCCTTCTCCGCACAACATCCCCCTGTTCGCACCTTTTTTTTCGCCATCTTCAAGCTCCCTTATAAAAAATGTATAAATGCAAAATGGAAAATATGAAATGATTTATACGGCCCCCCGCCGTTTTCATCTTGTCATTCCCGTGAAAACGGGAATCCATTCTGCGATGTCGCACGGCCTCGCTCTACTTGATCATGGTGCGTCACCCCGTGACCACCTTCCTTCCCGGCCTGAAAGGCCAACCTATAACAGCCCAGGGCAACACCCTGGGTTGCCTCCCATGTCTCTTTTCCCACGCCCTGAAAGGGCAGCCAAATTTTTTTTCTCATAATCCTTTGCCCTGAAAATTTTTTTAAATTTTCCATTGTCATTTTGATTTTTGCATTTTGCTTTTTAATTTTTTCCTTTAAAATTTGTATCGTATTTGGGATTTGTTTAGAATTTAGTGTTTAGCATTTAAGATTTTTCATCCTGTATTCCCCTTCTGTGTAATCGGTGAAATCTGTGGTTTCAATCCTATCCTCTTGCCGTATTTCCAACCTCCCACATTCTCCTTGACCAATTCACGCAATTCCCGTAAACTTATCCCACTGTTTAAAAACAAACGTGCTTACTGGAAATATCGGGACGCATATTCCCCCGGGAGACAACACAATGATGAAATCTCGCAGACAGTTTATGAAACAAAGCAGCCTGATCGGCTTGACCGTCGGCCTCGGCGCCATTTCTGTTCCTTCCGCCCGGGGAACGCAGGCCCAGGCCGCCATCCCCCCCAAAGCCATCCTCAAGTATAACCCCGACGGCACCTTTAAAATCGTCCAGTTCACCGACATCCACTGGCAAAAAGACGGCCCGGACGACAAAAAGACCGCCGGCCTGATGGCCGAGATCCTGGACGCCGAAAAACCGGACCTGGTCGTCCTGACCGGCGATACCATTGAAGGTTCCAAAATGACCGTTGACGAGGATTACACCAAAGCCTATTTCGAGTGCACTCAACCCATCGTTGAACGAAAAATCCCCTGGGCCGCGGTGTTCGGCAATCATGATGAAGAAGGCCCCATGAACCGGCAGGACCAGATGAAGCTGATGCAGAAAATTCCCTATTGCCTGGCCAGGTCCGGCCCCAAAGACATCGACGGTATCAGCAATTATGTCCTGTCAATTTATGATGCCAAGGCCAAACAGGCCAAAAACACGCTGTATTTCATCGACAGCCTCGCCTACGCCCCCAAAGAAATTGACAGCTACGCATGGATCACCCGAAAGCAGATTAACTGGTATATCCAGACCTCTGAAAAAATTGAAAAACAAAACAGAAAAAAACTACCCGCACTGGCCTTCTTCCATATCCCGCTACAGGAATACAATCAGGTCTTCGGCGACAAAAGCCTCGGATGCAAGCAGGAAGATGTGTGCTGCTCCAAAATCAATTCCGGCTTCTTCGCCGCCATGCTCGAGGCCCGCGACATCGTCGCAACCTTCGTCGGCCATGACCATGTCAACGACTACGAAGGCACCCTACACGGCATCCGCCTCTGTTACGGCCGGGCCACCGGCTTCAGCACCTATGGCAAAGAAGGATTCCCCCGCGGCGCCCGCGTGATTGTATTAACCGAAGACCAAAACGACTTTCAATCCTGGCTGCGAGTCGAAAACGGCCAGATAACCAAGTATCAACCGACAGCAACTCCAACTTCATAAGTAAGGGCGACCCGCAGGTCGCCCTCTTTCATTTGTTATTCCACCCGTCATTGCGTAGGGGCAGGCCCCTGTGCCTGCCCATCGTCACCCCGTGCCCACCCTTTTTTGCCGTATTTATAAATCCTGTATACTTGCATACTTGTATACCTCTTTTGTATTCCTGTATTCCTGGTTCTGCCCCCTAATTGTCATTCCCGCGAAAGCGGGAATCCAGTTTCTCAGAACTCCGAACTTTTTAATTTCTCAATTCTTCATTCTCAATTCTCAATTCGCTGCGTTCCCCCATCGCGGCCCAAAGGGCCAGCCTAATACAGCCCAGGGCAACGCCCTGGGTACAAACCACCGCCTCAACCCGCGCCCTGTAAGGGCAACATAATCTTTATTTCTCAAAATTCTTTGCCCTGAAATATTATTTTTGAATCTTACATTGTCATTTTGACTTTTGTATTTTGATTTTTAAATTTTCTCTTTAAAATTTGTTTCGTATTTCGTGCTTCGTATTTCGATTTTCCATTCCCGTATCCTTACATCCTTGTATTCTTATATTCTTATTCCTCACGGCCCCACCTTCACAATTGCCTTGCCATACACCAGCGTCCCATCGGCCAGCTCGCCTGACACCGTCACTTCCACGGCGCCATCGGACGCAATCGCACTCAATAATGTCTGCTTATCAAACCAGCCGATGATAAACACATCGCCGCCGGAAACCGCCCGCTGTTCAAACACGGATTCCGCACCCCCCGGATTCAGCCGCAGCCGCGTATCCAGCTTCGCCACGCCCGCCGGCAGCTTGAGCATCGCCGTCACATACCGCGACGAATCACTCCGCCGAATCGCCGTCGGCACCATCGTCAGCACTCCGGCCTGCTTCCGGGCCACCCGGATCACCGCCTCATCCGGCTGCGACACCATAATCCCATCCGATATCGCCAGCCCCGCCGTATATACACCTATCGGCAAACGCACCACGGCTTTCGGCTGCTCGTCAATGATCGTCTGCCCGGCCACCTGCCAGATATACACCGCAATATCCTCCCCCACCGACCCGCTGCCGTCCAGTTCCACCTCGGCCGTCCCGTCCGCCTCCGCATACACCGTCTGATCCGGCCCGGCATCAATCTTCGTCCACACAACGCCAACCGACCGCTGCACAGTCATCACCTCCGCAGCCGTCAGCGCTCTATCATAAATCCGCACATCATCCAGCAAGCCCCTGAAATGCTGCGGCTGAGGCTCGTATAGACCAAGAGTCACATCATGTCCCGAGCCGGTCATTACCGGACACGCCGCCACTTCACTGACCGTATCCCGAACACCATCCACATACAGCCGGGCTTCGGAAATATCCGGCGTCCCATCATCTTCCAGAACCACCACAATATGGTGCCATTGCCCATCCGCCAGCGGGATCGTGCCAAACAAATACCCCCCTTGTATCTCCGCCCGAAGGGTTCCATTCTTGTTGACACGAACCACCCATTTTTTACCTGGTTCAACATCGCCCCAGGCAATAATCTGCCCAGGCTGGCGGGTGGTCTTAATCCATGCCGTACACGTCCGTGCCGCCCCGCCGACAATCCCTTTGCACCCCGACACCGTCACATAATCATCCGCACCATCCAACCCCAGCGCCCCACCGGCAACGCCATACACCCATGCACCGGCGCCATCGCTATTCTGCAGCTCGCCGGGATGCTGTCCCATGCTGTCAGAGACCTTGATCCCCATCGTCTCATCCATGGCCCACTGCGCAAACGGCGGATTCGCCGGCGGTACAGCCATGTATTTATCAATTGAACCGTACAGTGCCGAAATGCCCACCTCGTCCAGGGCGATATCATACACCCGCACATCATCCAGCAGGCCCTGATAATACTGCGGATGCAAAAGATAGCTGCCCATCGCAACATCCTGACCGACCGCCGTATCCACCGGACACGGCACAACACCGCCGACGGTCTCCCGAACACCATCCACATACAGTCGGACTTCCGAAACATCCGGCGTTCCATCATCGTTCAGAACCGCCGCGATATGATGCCACTGCCCATCATGAATCGGCATTTTGCCATGAATCCACGCGTTCCCGATTTCAACACGAAGATTCCCGTTCTCATTCACGCGAATCAGCCATTTTTTGCCTGTCACCGCACTGCCCCAGCCAAGCACTTGCCCGCCGGCCCGGCTCGTTTTAATCCAGGCCGAACAGGTCCGCGATGCGCCGCCGCTGATTCCCTTATACCCCGGCATCGCCGCATAATCATCCACCCCATCCAGCCCCAGCGCATGGCCGTTCCGCCCCGATACCCACGCCTCATCCGTACTGTGATACAATATCCCACTGTGATACAAAATCCCGTCATGACCGCCGACACAATCCCGTACCGCCGTCCCTGAAGACTCATCCATCTTCCAGTACGCCGCCGGCAGATCCGGTATCGGCCAAATCAGATGGCCCAACTCCTCGTCCTCCAGCGCCACATCATAAATCCGAACCTCATCCAGCAAACCGGAATAAGGAATACTCAAATTTGCTCCTTTACTCGTGCCCATAACGATGGTGCCTTGATTTGTGTTAATCTTGATATCCGGATTCTGTACCATATCCGGAATCTCCAGAACACCATCCACATACAAGCGTATATCTGACACCTTCGGTTGAGCCAGAACCGGCAGCACCGCAGCCACATAATGCCATTGGCCGTCATTGACAACCGTATGTCCCTGCATCATGCCGTTATAAACATCCAACTCAAGCTTGCCTGTTTCGCCAACACGAAAAGACCATAAAGATCCAGGAACTCCAGATAAACCCAATGAAACAATCGTTCCGCCATTCGAGCCTGTTGTTTTAATCCAGGCGGCACAGGTACGAGAAATACCGCCCTGAATAGCATAATATGGAAGATAAACATACCCATTGGCGTCCAGACTCAGCGCATTGCCCAACCGCCCCGTAACCCACGGCTGAAGTGAACTGGTATATAACTGCCCGTTATATGCAGGCTGAGCAATCGCACTATTTTTGACGGATACCCCCTGGGTCTCATCCATCTTGAAATAGATAACCGGCTCGGCCTTACGCACCCCAACAACCACCTGCTTGCCTGCCGTCGTCATCGCCAGTCCATACGCCCCGAACCGCACCATATCCCGCGGCGTTCCGAATGAGGTCTCTACAACACCTGTCTGCCTGCCATCATTTGAATTGCCAAGTAACGAATACTCCCTCAAACCGGTTGTCGATGCAGCATATATCCCATTCAGACTCCGATCAATCTCCAGCGGAACTCCTGAGAAATCCCGCCATGAATAACTGGTTCTCGGGGGCAAATCATAAAAATACCCCATATCACCACTTGCGGCAATCCCCATCAGCATCCCCTCACTGTGCTTCAAATCCTTCAGAGTTTTGTCTCCCCACCCCGGCGAAATCGTCTCAATCAGACTCGCCCCCGATGCATCCACCGCAATCCGCCGCAGCGCTCCCCACTGGTCATACAAACACAGCACCGACGGCTCCGGCGTCGGCGCCATCTGCGCCCCGATAGAAAATTGCGTCGTCGTCATCGGCACCAGCGCCTCATTGGGCCGCATCACCTTATCATCATACACCCGCACCTTCCACGTCCACTTCATCCCGCTGGCCTGATTATAAACCGCGTGTGCCATCGCCACCGCACGCGGCTGTCCCGGCAGCGTCACAATATCATAAATCATCCCGTTGGTGGTGT
The DNA here is from genome assembly GCA_039679345.1 of Anaerohalosphaeraceae bacterium. Taxonomy (GTDB): domain Bacteria; phylum Planctomycetota; class Phycisphaerae; order Sedimentisphaerales; family Anaerohalosphaeraceae; genus Anaeroglomus. The sequence continues at coordinate 10,347 of JBDKVE010000169.1, read as the reverse complement.
CATCCCCCCGCCCGGGAAGTTCAATCTGCAAATCCACCTGCCGTGTCGTCAAATCAATTCGTGTAATCCGATGCCGCGAATGGGTCACGATATACAAATACTGCCCGTCATCTGACAGCGCCATGTTGTATTTCGTTGAAAAATCGACATTGACCTCCCCGAACTCAAAGGTGCTTTCCACCACCGCCCCATACGGGTCAATCACCGCAACGTACCGACTCGGTGCCTGCTCCGGCCGCACCACCACCGCATAAAGCCGGTCGGCGTGCGTATCATACACAATGCCGCGCGCATCGAGTCCCGTCATGATGGTGTATTTCATCGAAGGAGAAATGATTTGTCCCGCCCATACCCCCGTACTGCACAACAATAACCATACCACCCATACCCACACACTTTGGCCCTGCGTTTTCATAATCCAACCCTTTCAATATAAAAAGTCATTCTCTGCCTGTCCCGGCAGACATAAAAAATAAGGACAATAATGACTGTTTTACCTGGCCGGGGGACAGAAAATCTCCAAATCCCTGTGTATAGGCTAAGTCAATTATATGAAACTCACCCCGCGTAAGTCAAAAATATTTATGCAAATCCCCCCAAAAAAACCAATACCCGACACCTTGCAACCACAACCCCCACATTCTATTGTATTTACACTGTAGGGGCAGGCCCCCGTGCCTGCCCATCGTCACCCCGTGCCCACCCTTTTTTGCCATATTTACGATTCCTATATCCTTGCATACTTGTATACATGTATACCTTTATTTGCTTCGGTCTCTCTATCTCTCCTAAACGTAATCTCTATCAATCCACCATGAAGCCCCTGAAGAACATGAAGATGGATTAAAACAATAATTAATTTTCCTCATATCCTTCCTGCTCTTCATTGTAAAAATATCCTGCCATCACGTTCGAGTGGCCACCCATTACTGCAACACATCCCAGCGTGAGGGTGGCACGGCCAAGCGAAGCTTGACCGTGGCGCGCCACTCCGTGCCCCTCATTGTCATTCCTGCGAAAAGCCTGTCCTCGCGCAGGCGGGGAAGGGAATCCATTTATTGTACAAACTCCGAACTATGAACAACGAACTTTTTGTGTACTTCCACCCTTCCCGGCCTGAAAGGCCAGCCTATAATAGCCCAGGGCAACGCCCTGGGTACAATGTCCCGCATCAACCCACGCCCTGTAAGAACAGCATAATTCCAGCAATCCCCCCGTCAGCACCTTTCAAAAAAACGCAGGGTAGCATAACTCAGCCTCGTCCGTCAAAATCATGCAAGAGACAACGCAGGCAAAATTTGGCGGTTAAAACACCCAAAATGGCGATACAATGACGTGTTATTTATGATAGAAACAGGTCGTCTGATACGGTAACAAGGAATAGAGTACAACAACTCCAAAAAAACGAGAGTAAAGCCAATGAACAAGTGCAAAGAAACGTTACGCATGACGGTCCAAAATCGTTTACCATCTCTTCTGCTCGCCGGCCTGTGCCTGCTGTCGTCCCTGGCCCCCGCCGCCGACATCCGGCCTGCCGGCCCCCAGTGTGAGTATCGGATCAATCCCCAGGGAATCGATGTGCTCCAGCCGCGTTTGTCGTGGATACTGCAGGAGGCTGCGGACGCCCGAGGGTTGGCACAGTCCGCCTATCAGGTACTGGTGGCAAGCACCCCGGAAAAGCTTGCGGCAGAGCAGGGCGACTTGTGGGACAGCGGCAAGGTCAAATCCGATTCCCAGCTTCATATCGCCTATGCCGGCAAGCCGCTGACCTCCCGGATGCAGTGTTACTGGAAAGTCCGCGTCTGGGATCAGAACGACAAACCCTCCGAGTGGAGCGAACCCGCTTTCTGGATCATGGGCTTACTTCAGCCTTCCGATTGGCAGGCCAAATGGATCGCCGATCCCGATAGTGTCGCCGGTAAACCCGCACCCAAACCGCTCAATGGTTATCACAGCGAAATCGCCAATACCGCAGACACGACCAAATGGGTCGCGATTGACCTCGGCAAGCCGCAGGAATTCGATGCCGTCCAGCTCTTTCCCGCCCGCCCTTATGATTTTAGTCCCGACACGCCGGGCTTTCTGTTCCCGGTCCGTTTCAAAATCGAAGCCGCATCGCAGGCGGACTTTGCCGACGCACGGGTCCTGCTCGACCGCACCACCGCCGACGAACCCAATCCCGGCACCGATGCCCCGCTTTATCGCTTCACCTCCACGACCGCACAATTCGTCCGCCTTACCGTGACACGATTGGGTCAGCGTGACGGAAACAGTTTTGCATTCGCGCTGGCCGAGATGCAGGTCTTGAATGGACAAAATAATATAGCCAAAGGTGCCAAAGTCCTCGCATTGGATTCCATCGAAGGCGGGGCATGGGCCAAAGTCAACCTGACCGACGGCATCGTGACCACAGTAAAGCCCGCCGACAGTATAGCCCTGCCGGCCACGATGGTTCGCAAGACATTCCAAATCAATCACCCCATCAAGCGCGCCACGGCCTACGCCACCGCGCTGGGCCTCTACGAACTCCGCCTCAACGGCCGGCGCGTCGGCCACCAGCTTCTGGCCCCCGAATGGACCAGCTACCGCAAACGCGTGGCCTGCCAAACCTATGATGTCACCGAACTCCTGCGTTCGGGTGAAAACGTCGCGGCGGCCATGCTGGGTGAAGGATGGTACGCCGGACGTCTTGCGATGGCCGACCCATTCCCCTATGGGACCCACCCCCGCTTTCTGCTCCAGCTTGAAATCGAGCTGGACGACGGCTCAAAGCAACTGCTGGTAACGGATGACTCCTGGCGCACCACCATCGATGGTCCGATTCGTTCCGCCGGTATCTATGACGGCGAAACCTATGACGCCCGCCACGACCACCCCGGCTGGGAACAGCCTGGCTTCAACGACCAGAACTGGGCTAAAGCAAAGGTCTTTGACCTCGATGACCGCAAGCTGGTCTGGCTGCGTAACGAACCCATCCAGGTCACCAAAGAACTCACGCCGGTAAAGATGACCGAGCCGAAACCCGGCGTATTCGTGTTCGACCTCGGCCAGAACATGGTCGGCTGGTGCCGCATAAAAGCCGTCGGCGCCGCAGACAAAACCGTCACGATGCGTTATGCTGAAATGCTCAACGATGATGGCACCCTTTACACCGCCAACTTGCGAGGAGCCCCTCAGATAGATCGTTACACCCCCGCCATCAATGGACCTTTTGCCTTCATGCCTCATTTTACCTATCACGGTTTCCGCTATGTGGAATTGACCGGCCTGGCCGAACCGCCAACCCAGGACGCTGTCCTCGGTCGGGTGTTTCATTCCTCGTCTCCGGTGGTGGGTCGTTTCGAGTGTTCGGATCCATCGTTAAATCGACTCATGGAAAACATCCTGTGGACCCAGCGCGCCAATCTCATGAGTGCCCCAACCGATTGCCCCCAGCGTGACGAACGCATGGGGTGGATGGGCGATATTCAGGCTTTTTCCCAGACCGCCGTCTTCAACATGGACATGGCCGCATTCTTCACCAAGTTCGCCCAGGATACCCGCGACGACCAGGCCGACGACGGACGCTTTCCCGATTTCGCACCGCACCCCGGCCATCCAAATCTGCCGGGCTCTGACGGCAAAGGCTGGACACAGGCATTCTCCGGCGCCCCCGCCTGGGCCGACGCCGGCGTAATCGTCCCCTGGCGCGCGTATCAGAACTATGCCGACATCCGCCTCCTCGAAGAACAATTTGACGCGGCCCGCCGCTGGGTGGACTACATCCATCACCACAACCCCGACCTGGTCTGGGCAAGGTACCGCAACAACGACTACAACGACTGGCTCAACGGCGATACGCTCAGGCAGACCGGCTGGCCCACTCAGGGCGGCTCAGTCCCGAATATAATTTTCGCCACCGCCTTTTTCGCCCACTCCACGGAACTCGTGTCGAAAATGGCCGGGCTGCTGGGACGCAAGGATGACGCGCAACGCTATGGCGATTTGTTCCAGCAAATCAAAACCGTTTTCAATCAGCGCTTCGTCAAGCCCGACGGCCGCATCGAAGGCGATACGCAGGGCGGCTACGCGCTGGCACTCAGCTTTAACCTCCTGCCGGATGACCTTCGCCCGAAAGCGGCCTTGTATATGGTCGAAAACATTCGCCGCTACCAGAATCACCTGTCCACCGGCATTCAGACTTCGCACCGTGCCATGCTTGAATTGACCCGTTATGGTTACAGCGACGTCGGCTGGCAACTGCTCACCAACCGCACCTTCCCATCGTGGCTCTACATGATCGACAATGGCGCGACCACCATCTGGGAACGCTGGGATGGTTACGTCAAAGGCCGCGGCTTCCAGGATGCCGGCATGAATTCCTTCAACCACTGGGCCTTTGGAGCCGTTGGTGAATGGATGTGGCGCTGCATCGGCGGACTCAATCCCGATGACGCCCAACCCGGCTGGAAACACTTCGCTATCGCCCCCAAACCCGGCGGCGGCGTAACGCGAGCCAGGGCCGAGTATCAATCCATTCGCGGTCCAATTGCCGCAGACTGGCATCTGGAAGATGGCCACATCGTTCTGTACGTAAAGATTCCCCCGAATACAACCGCAACCGTCTATGTGCCGACCAGCCGGCCCGATGCAGTGACCGAATCCGACCAGCCGGCCAACCAGGTCAAAGGTGTCAAGTTCCTTCGCACCGAAAAAGATGCCGCGGTCTATGAAGTCGGCTCCGGCAGCTACACATTCAAATCCCCCTTCTCCCCCGGCAAGACATCTGAAAATTAAATGTAGGGGCGAACCTGTGTGTTCGCCCTTTTTCTCTGTTCATTTCGCCTGTAGGGGCAGGCCCCCGTGCCTGCCCTTTCTTTCACCCTGTTCTTTACGCCGCTATTCTACGAACTATGAACTCCGAACTACGAACTCTCCCAATTCGTTTCGGATTTCGAATTTTTATACTTGTATACCTGCATACCTGTATACCTCATTTTGTATCCCTAAATTTGTGTAATCTGAGAAATCTGTGGTTCCGTTATTTCCCCACCTCAAAACTCACCGGCAATCCCTTTTCCGGCTCAACCAGCAGATTCGTCACGGTATACGACAGCTTCACCGACGCATCATCCTTGCCGCGAGCCGCCTTGACCAGCTTGGTCGTCCGTGCCCCCAATTTCAGAGTGCCCGGCCCAACCTTGCCCGTCCGCTTCAATTCCAGATTCACAAACGCGTTGTTGACAATCTCAAAATAAAACGCATCATCCGTCGTCATATACGCCGGCCGCACCGTCACGGATTTCTCAAACAGCGGCAGCAGATATTCCTTTTTGCCCACCAGCACATTCCCCACCCACACAATCGTCCGTCCCGCCCGCACGGCCTCCTCGATCGCTTCCACACTGCGCTCCTTGGCCAGCACCAGCGTCACCGTCCGGTGTTCCAGCGGCGTAAATACCTCGTCAGAGATCGGCTGATGAATATCCGTATTGCCCAGCATCACCAGCCCCTTCTCCATGCACCACCGATGCGCCATCGGGTAATACGTACTGCCGTTGGCCACTTCCATCCCGTGCAGCCACTGCTTGTCAAACATCGTCGTCTGCACATCTTCCCATTTGCCCTTGTCCTCACCCTGCCAGGTATGATGATTCCAGAACACAAATCCTTCCTGCTCGTTGGCCACCCGCACCGAATCCAGCACATCCGTGTTGTTGATCGGCTCGATGTCCTTGATAAAGATCGCATTGTAATGCCCCGGCGGCGTATTCTTGGTAATCTCGCTGCCTTTAATCAGCAGGATATTCATTTCCTTGGCCTTGCCCTCCGCAATGGCAAAGGGCCGGGCATAGTTGGTCGGAATATCATCCTTGTGCGGCTGATATTCGATATGGTCCGTCAGGGCAATCGCATCCAGCCCCTCGCGCCAGGCCTCCTCGACTCGCACCGTCGGCCAGACCACCCCATCCGAAAACACCGTATGCGTATGAAAATCACACACCAGCGTCTTGTACGCATCCGTATCCGGGAAATACCGCAGCCCCGGACGTTCCGGCGCCGCCCACACACACGCCGCCAGCGACACCATCAACACAACACATCGGACAATACCCTGCAACTTCATCTTTGGTTCTCCTGACTCTGTTTCCATTCCAGTTCTCATAACATCCCGTTCATCACAACATTTAGGGGCAGACCTGTGTGTCCGCCCTTTTCCAATTCACGTAGGGGCACAGCCCTTTTTCACTTCGCGTAGGGGCAGGCCCCCGTGGCAGCCCTCTTGTGTTTCATTTCTAAATCGCCCACAGCCTGACTCCGTCAGACTGTGCCACTCATTACTGCAGCACAGCGTTGTTGAAGGGTGGCTTGGTCAAGCTCCGCTTGGCCATGGTGCATCACCCCGTGCCCATCAACTTCTCATTCCCGCTCCCAACTTTGTCATTTCCGCGCAGGCGGGAATCCATTCATTCTACGAACCGCGAACTAAGAACTACGAACTTTCTAATTTCTCAATTCTTCATTCTCAATTCCTGGCTTCTCGCCCTTCCGGCCCGAAGGGCCAGCCTAATACAGCCCAGGGCAGCGCCCTGGGTAAAAAATGCCACACTCAAATAACGCCCTGAAAGGGCAGCATAATTTATTTTCTCAAAACGATTTGCTCTGAAATCTTTCCTTTTTGAATTTTACATTGTCTTTTTGCTCTTTAATTTTTAATTTTTCTTAAGCAGTTTCTCCGTCTCCTGCTTTACCCAATCCGGCCGATCCGTCGTAATACTCACTGCCCCCAGCTCTATCAGCCGCCTGGCCTCCGCCGGGTCGTTAATCGTCCACGCCGCCAGCTCCAGCCCCGCCGCCCGAATCGCCCCCGCCAGTTCCGGCGTTACGCCCGCCGACTGCACATCCAGCCCCTCCAGCCTGCGTTCTCTGGCCGTTTGCACCACCGACAGCTCAATCGGCAGATACACCCCCGTCGCCTCATTCTTGCGCCGGCCAACCAGCCAGTACGCCGGAATATCCGCCATCCGCTCCTTGCACGCACTGATCGTATCCAGATCAAAACCAATAAACACAATCTGCTTGCGATGTGCGTTGCCGTCCAGCATCTTTTCGAGGGTCGGCACCAACCGCTCGTCGCTTTTCAATTCCACATACAGCCGACGCCCCTCGGGAATCGTCGCAATCACTTCCTCCAGATACGGAATCTTCTGCCCCGCAAACTCCGCCCCCTTGAATTTACCCGCATCCAGCGTACACAGCGTCGCCGAGTCCGTCGCCTCGACCTTCATATCCACGCCCGTCGTCCGTCGCGTCGTCGCATCGTGAATCACCATCACCCGCCCATCCGCCGACAGATACACATCCACCTCCACCGCATCCGCCCCCGCTTTCCACGCCAGCTCAACCGCCGCCAGCGTATTTTCCGGCGCCGCGTACGACGCCCCGCGATGCGCCACATATTCCACACGCTTGGTTTTCATATCCGCTCCCGCCGAACAGGAACTCACCACAACCACCCCCGCACACATCATCACCGCCGCAATAGCCTTTTTCATACTGACCATCTCAACCTCGCACTTTAGTATCATCTGCATCACAAAACTTTGACTGATTTTTCAGAAACTCGTCAATCATCTCGACCCCGAAGGGGTCATATAAAATAGCCGGGGGTGGAAACCCCCGGAACATGATCTGCTCCCCGCCAAGCCCCGGCAGGGGCGACACCTTTTTTTATTCTATAGGTTCCTGAGTTCCCATAACCCTTTAACCTTATAGATTATTAGACGTATTGCGTGCCCTCACGGTTACACCCACTTACTCCTGATAGCCCAGCAGATATGCCGCAATACAAGCCATTATGTATCCCTTTCGACGTACAATTCATTTTCGACAGGGACACTATACCACACCCCCGACCAACCTGTCCACCACTTCCGGCAACCCCGCAGGGATTGAACACAGCGTAGCCGAAGCTTCCAGCTTCGGTCTTTTCCCCTGTTCCCTATAATCTGTATCCTTGTATACCTGCATACCTGTATACCTCATTTTGTATTCCTGTCTTCCTGTACACCTGTATTCTTGTTTCCCGCCGCCCCCCAATTTGTCATCCCCGCGAAAAGCCTGCCCCCGCGAAAGCGTGGGGCGGGAATCCATTTTTTCTACGAACTCTGAACTATGAACTACGAACTTTAGACTTTTTAAATTCTCAATTCCTCCTCACTTCGGCCCGAAGGGCCAGCTTAATACAGCCCAGGGCAACGCCCTGGGTACAACGCATCATTTCACCCCACGCCCTGAAAGGGCAATATAATCTATTTTTCTCAAAACGACTTGCTCTGAAATGTTTCCTTTTTGAATTTTACATTGTCATTTTGACTTTTTCTTTTTGATTTTTAATTTTTCTCTTTAGAATTTGTTTAGAATTTAGTGTTTAGCATTTAAGATTTTTCATCCTGCATACCTGTATCCCTGTTATTTCCCCGCCCTCGCCTCAAGCAACTGTTTAGCCTTCAGATAAAACTCGCTCTTGAGTTCGGCCTGCTTTGCCTTCTCGACAACGTCCGGATTCTGCTTTTGAAGCTGGGAAATCTGCGTCCGGACCGACGCCGCATTGACAGCCTCAAGCGCCTCTTTCAAGATCGCATCCGCGTACATCCCGGCAATCTCCAGCCGCTCCGTTTGCCCCGCATACACCATCAGCAGTTCCATTCCCGTCAATCGGGTTTTCGCATCGTCGGATGTCATCATCTTGTTCACAAATTCCAGCATCTTCCTGTCCGCCAGTTCCCCCCGCCCCATCTTCGTCAGCAGCAGTGCCGCTTCATTCCTGGCCGACAAGCCCAGCGGACTGAATGGCGTCGTATACAATTCCATCATGCGAAGCACCCCCCCCAGCGCCGCCGCATCATCACCCTTTTTCCGGGCCGCCTCATGCAGTGCGGTATAGTTCTGCAATCCCTCCATCGCATTCGCAAACGACTGGTATTTCACAAACGCCTTGTCGAGCCGCTCTCCCGTCACTTTTTCAATCGCATCATACAACGCCGCGTTATCCCGGGCCTCCTCCGCACAATACACATCCACAATCTTCTTAAGACAGTCCGACCCGTGCCGTTTCATCAGTCCCATCGCCTCTTCAGTCGCATAATTATACCGCGCCTGCTTGATGCGGGATTCCGCCTCGACAACCTCATCCATATCCAGAAACTCATACTCCATCGCCATCCAGTACCGCAGGTTGATTTGACTCCGAATATCCTCATACGGCTTCGCTGAGAATGCCTCCGCATACTCCTCCGCTTCCTTTTGTGAATACAATTCACACAGAACCTGGTACACCACCACATTGGCAAAGCCGTCGGTAAACCACCGCCGGTACCAGTCCGGGCTGTTCATTTCATAAATGAGGGTCACCTCGGCCGCCTCATGAATCAACACCGGCTTCATCATCTGCTTGAGTGCAAACGACATCAATTCAAATACCCCGCCGGTTACTTCCGTCGAAACGGTATTGGGGTCCAGCGGAAAAACCAGCTCAAACGGCGCCGGCTCGCTGGAGGAGGTTGTGAAAAACCGCATCTCATACGCAACCTCGTCAGCCTGCTTGTCGTAGGTAAAATGCGGCAGCGTCCCGCCCTGCCGAAGATAGTCCTTAATCAAATTCCGACGAATCAGATAAAACGTCGGCTTATCAAAAGACAGCGTCCTGACGAGTTTGTCAAAATCAGCCAGCACCTGTTTCGTTGAATCCCTGGCCTTATCACATTCCACACCGATAATCCGATGAATAGCCTCGCAAACCGGCACAATCTTGTCTTGCGACACTCCCACATTCGACAGAACATCCTTCTTCAATGCGGCATACTGCGTCTCAAATTCCGGCAGTATGGTCTCCAGCGCCGGCTCATAATAAATGGTTGCATTCTGAATGGTTGTGGTCTTGAGCCCAAAATCTTTGACAATATCCCCCGCCTGCACCGGCCTTACAGCCAACATAGCCAGAACGCCCAACACCACCCCGCCGCCCCCCAATCGCAGCATCCCAATCCCAGCCATATCCCGCACCGCCTCACTCCCCCCGATTCCGAGCCAACAGGTCCGCTTTTACGTACACACCTTACATTCCCACCCGTACCGGTCCTCCCAGCCTACCCACACCTACCCGCCAATGCAACAAAAATCACCCCATCCGGCCCAACGCTCTGTAGTGGCAGGCCCCCGTGCCTGCCCTTTTTTGATATTTCAACAACTCCATTCTATCGGTTTACTCCGGCCCGAAGGGCCATTATAACTTAGCCCAGGGCAGCGCCCTGGGTACAACGCCCCATCCTCACCCCGCGCCCTGAAAGGGCAATATAATCTATTTTT
>JBDKVE010000168.1:0-24190 GCA_039679345.1 Anaerohalosphaeraceae bacterium | reverse complement strand
CCTTCCATCAGCAGGGTCATCTGCTGCACATCCGTCTGGTCATACTCTTCCGGCTTATTGCCCACGCCCGCAATCAGAACCACTTTTGATCCGACAATGACAGGAATATTCATGTGGCGCTGAAGCGGAACATGGCCCGCAGGCAGCCCTCGTTTCAATGGATTATCCGCCGCATAATCATTGGTGACAATGGGCTTTCGCTGCCGCAGAGCTTCTCCCCACAGCCCTGCTTTGCTCACTTCATAGATCATCGGCTTGTTTTCCATCTGGCATTCCTGCATCGCCCCTTTGGACCAGGAATAGATTGTCATGATGGTCTGCTCATCATTGACATAGGCCATATATCCCACCTTGCTTCGCGTCATCCGTACCGTCTCTTCAAGGGCAAAGTCGGTAATTTCTTTAAGCGAAGCATCGGTCATCTGGTTGAGCCTGAGCAGTGTCTGCATTCGTTCCGCATTGAATTGAATGGCATCTTCCGCCTGCTTGCGTTCGGTGATGTCATCATACAGAACCACCAGTTCTCCGGTTGGTAATCGATACCCATACCCTTCGCGCCAGGTGACAATTCTCTGGTCCCGGTAAAACACCATCGGCAGATGTTCAGGCTGCCCGGTTCGCCATACCCGGCGGGCAAACTCCATGGCCTGATGCCCTTCAATGGCCGGGAATATATCCCGTATCTTTTTTCCCACCAGTTGCTCCCGATTGAGTTTTTCAACACGCTGACAGGCGGGATTGACATCGATCACTTCAAAATCATCGCCTTCATGGAGTGCCTTCAAAATGACAACGGCATTACTCATGCGGGCAAACATTTCACGAAAACGATATTCGCTGTTGGCCAGTTCGATCTGGGCTTCCAGCCGCTGGATTTCAATCGCCGCCTGATTGGCAAAGATCTTCAGGATGGATTGGTGATACAGGCTGTCTTCCAGCGGTCTGCGGAAGAACGTGCAGATCACACCGAGCAGCTCTCCTCCCAGATTATGCAGCGGCATACCAATATAGGCCTGAAATCCCTGTTGAATTAAAAAATGATCCTCCGAAAATGCCTGGTCAAGCCGCGGCAGTACACACAGCCTGCTCTCACTGAACACCGCCTGCTCACACGGCGTGCCGGCCAGAGGATAACTGAAGTTCTCCACCGCCCGTCCGTCTTTGAATACCGCAAGGGTCTGCACCTGGTAGTCGGGGGCATTTGACAGGCGTCCAATCACGGTCATATCCGCATGAAGCAGTTCTGACAGCCGTTCGACAAACATCCGGAACATATCCTGCCCGGTACAGGTCGATACCGTCCGGATAAACGAATCGATTGCTATCTGGTACCGTTTTCGGTCACTGATGTCATGGGCAAACGAACAGTGGTATTCTTTGCCGTCATATTCCACATGGTTGGCTGAAATTTCAACCGGGAAAACGCGCCCGTCTCGCGTTTTGTGATGCGATTCAAAGCGATCGCTCCCTATTTCCCGCAGCGCCTGCCAGTGCATCCTGAAACGGTCTTCGTCGAAATTCGGATCAATATCCACCACGGACCTGGTCAGTAATTCTTCACGGGAATAGCCCAATTCCTTGCAGACCGCGTCGTTCACATAAACAAATCTGCCGTCGGAATCCATCCAATAGGCCGACTCGCTGACATGATCCACAGCAAACTGGATAAATTGCAGCAGCCGCTGAGACTCCATACGCTGAAGTTCCATGGAGATCTGATTGGCAAATATCTGCAGAATAGACTCACAGAACCCCACATCTTCAATCGGCTTACGGAACAGGACCTTAAGCAGCCCAACAGACGCCTGGCGGTCATCCAGAATCGGCATGCCGATATACCCGTGAATACCAAAGGTTTTGAGCATCGTATCCCTGGGGTATAATTCCGACACACCATCGGTAATGGTGCATAATGATTGAGTCCTGATGTGTTCGCAGGGCGTATCCTTCAGTTGATACGTAAAAGGTTCGACCACTTCGCCCTGGGCACAGACCGCCAGACCTTCCACAACAGTTCCTTCGATATCGACCAGTTTCCCAAGCAGCACATAATCCGCCCCCAGCAAAGCGGCCAACTGCCGAACAAAATCTTCCAGCATGGTCTTGCCGCTGTGAGACGCCACGCTGTGAATAAACACATCCAGGGCGTCCTGATATTTCTTCCGATCGCTGATGTCACGGGCATAAGCACAAACCAGTTGGCGCCCCTCATATTCCATAAAGAAAGAACTGATTTCCAGCGGGAGAACACGTCCATCCTTACAGCGATGAGTCGTTTCCACATGTCGTGTACGCTGGACTTTGATCTCCTCCCAAAAAACTGCCCATTCATTCACCTGGTATTTGGTATCAATATCTTCAATTTTCTTTTTTAACAGTTCGTCCCGGCTGTAACCCAGCAATTTACAGGCCGCATCATTGGCATAGACAATGCGTCTGTCCTGGTTGAACCAGTATATTGCATCCGCTGCGTAATCCACGGTGCGCTGGGTCAACTCAAGAGTCTGCTTAATCTTTTTGCGGCCCGAAATGTCAATAATCAGGCCTTCCAGGGCAACGACTTCGCCGGCATTGTTAAAGATGCCGCACCCCTGCTCCCAGGCCCACTTTTCCTGTCCATCACGGGTTCGAATCCGATATTCAATCCGATAAATCGTCCGCTGGGCCAGGGCCTTCTGTATTTCATCCCAGACGTACTGGCGATCCTCGGGACAAATCACGTCATTCCAGCTCAGAACACCGCCGGCAAACTCGACGTCGGTATAACCGCTGAGCTCCAGACAGGCCTTGCTGATGAACTCTATCGTCCAGTTATGATCATTTTTGCACCGGAACGCAACGCCAGGCAGATTGCCCAGAAGCGTGGACATCTGCCGCTGACTCTCGGTCAGGGCCATTTCTGTCTTTTTAATATCCGTGATATTGACCACACTTCCAAGCATGCCGATGATGTTGCCGTCCGAATTGCGATACGGATAGACATTGACCATCACATAGATGACTTGAGGCTGATCCTGCTCTTTGATATATTCAATCAAATGATTAAAGACCGCGTTCCCTTGTTCAAACACCGTTGACCAGAGATGATCAATATGCAACGCAACAGCGGGAACAATCTCCTCAACGGTATGCCCCAGGTGTTTTTCGACAGAAACTCCATTCATCCGGGCCAGATGCCGGTTGACTTTCAGATAACGCCTGTCTTTGTCTAATAAGAACAGTCCCACCGGCGCCGTCTGAAAGATGCCGTCCAGAAGCTGCTGGTTTTCCTGCAACTGACGCAGCGCAGCGATATGCTCCGTAATGTCCAGGGCCGTAAATGCGGAGCCTTTGGATAAATCCTGCGGATCCAGGGCCGCCGAATTCAGCAGAATATCCAGAAGCCTGCCGTCTTTGGTCCTCCACTGGGTTTGAATCGATCCCATGCCGGTCAATCGAATCTGTGCATATTTTTCTGAACCAATCCGTTCATATTCTTCTTGTGAAGAATAGACCATGCGTGAAGATTGTCCCACCAATTCCTCTTTGGAATACCCCAGCATGCGGCACACAAAATCATTGACCTGCACAAAGACACGATTGACCACCACGCCGATCCCCGCCGGCGCAGCCCGGAAAACACTCGACAGGCGGGCTTCGGATTCAGATAATTCCTGGCTGACATGGACAAAATCGGTGATATCCAGGACCGCAAAACTGATTCCTTTGGAAAGGTCCTCCGGCTCAACAGGTGATGCGGTCAGCAGAATTTCCAGTTTGCGGCCGTCTTTGTGCTGAAAGGTGGTTCGCACAACGCCCAGCCCCTCGTTTTCAATCTGGGTGTACCACTGGCTGCCAACGCGCTGATATTCATCATCATCGGCATAAAGCATGCGTGTGTTGCTGCCGATCAACTCCTCGGATGGATAGCCGAGCATCTGGCAGAATCGGTCATTGACCTGACAAAAAACACGATTGGCAACCAGTCCAAGCCCCACCGGTGCTGCCCGGAAAAGGCTGGCCAGTTGTGCCTCAGAACGACGCAACGCCGCCTGAGATCGAATGCGATCTGAAATATCCGAAAACATAACCGCCAACTGGCCGGGCGCGGTTTGAAACGCATACACCTGAAATGCCCCATGGATCACACCATTGCCGTATGGCATTTCTTCAATTCCCCAGGGAATTCCATTGACACAGATCCGGCGGTATCGCTCCGGAATATCGGTCTGGGCCAGCGCGGGAAAAGCATCCTCAATACGCTTGCCTAACAGCGGGCGCATATCCATTTTCAATATTTTTTCGGCGGCGGTATTGGCCCCCTTGAGAATTAATCGTCCGTCACTTTCCAGATAATAGATATGCACTCCCAGCGGGCAGAACTCGATCACATGCCGGAATTGTTCTTCGATGTATTTTCGTTCCTGTTCGGCCTGCTCACGCCGGTATAACTCGTCTTGCAACTCGCTGGTGCGACGCCGAACCTGGCTGCGTAAAGACAGATTAAAAAAAACAATCACAATAATCGACGCACCCAGCCCGCCAAGAATCCACCATAAATAACGCAAATCGGAAGGCAGTTGGATGTGAACCCATTTGTTTATCATTTGGTGACGCTGAAGGTCATTAATCGAGTTAAGCCCTGCTTCCAGAATATCCCGCAATTCCGGCATGTCCTTGCGTACCATATAGCTCAGTCGAAAATATAAGCCTGTCGGCCCGGCCACTCGGAGATTATTGATGCCCTTGTCTTCAATGATATAACTGGCTCGCGACGGCTCAATGACCATCGCATCCACTTCCTTGAACGAAACCAGCAGCAATCCCCGCAATTCATCTTCAACCGGAACCAGTTCGATGGAAGGATAAAGCCGAGTAATATCTTCCTGCAGAGATGCTCCCTCGACGGTCGCCACTTTCTTGCCGAACAGATCCCGTATATGCAGGGTTCCCTCGGTCTGACGCGTCGTGACGATCATGTTCTCAAATTCGAGATAGGGCCGTGTAAACAGGAAAGACTCCTCGCGTACCGGCGTCTTCTGGGCCGCATAGATGACATCGATTTTGCCCTGAAATGCAGCCTCCATCATCGCATCCCAGGTAGGGTAAAAAAACAGTTCAAATTGATATCCCAACTGTTCTTCCACGGCTCGGAGATAATCGATACACAGGCCGGACATGGCACCGGTCTGAGCATCATAAAAGACTTGTGGAGGAATGGCGGTAAATCCAATCCGCAAATTGGGATGGTCAGCCAGCCATCGTGTCTGGCTTTCCGTCAATACCGACCCGGCCCCGGCCGTCGCCAGATTGGGTTCAGCATAAGCCCACGTGGACAGAAAACCTGCCAGCCCCAGGGCAATCCATAGTCCAACTGTTATTCTCCGCCTCATAATCCCTTCCGTTTTCGCCTGATTCGTTACAAAGTACCTCTTTTAATCCAACCTTCTTCTTCATTTTAATTTTAATTGTTTTAAATGTAAATCGGATTTGCTGATTTCTTTACTACAAAACATGGCTTGTCTTGACAAACCGACATATTAAGATAATGTGGAGATAAAGCCATCAAAGAAATAGAATTGTTAATTTACGTAAGATACCGAGGCACCCAATGCCAATAAAGTTGAGAATGATCCATCTGATTGTGTGTGGATGTCTGGTTGTGTTGGCCGGTTGCGGAAAAACCACACACCGACAATTACAATCCCCAGTGTCGGGTTGTCCAGATTTCAGCCGTGATGCAAAATGTATCAATCTCGTCAGCCTCGCAGAACCAGATCGAGCCATGGTCGAGTCGGTTTTGAGCGGTCTGGATTCGATAATTAGTGAACGCAGACAACAGCAAACCCTCACAACGCTGACATTTGAAGATTTATATGCACCCCTGGAAGAAAACCAGCGGGTTTTTCTCAAAGCATTTGCATCAATCGATCTCAATCGACTGAATTTAGACGTCCAGCAGCAAAACATCCCCTCGACTCCGCCTGAATTGGTCATCATTGAAAGCCAGACTTTACCTTTTCCTGCCGGACAAGCTTATATCACTCAGACCCAATTCTTACCAAAAGATATCTATATCGCCTATGTTAACATGACGCAAGCAATGCAACGTGACATTGGAAAGACATTGTACATCGCTTCGGGATATCGCAGTCCGGCCTACCAGCTTTATTTATTTCTATTTTATCTCAAAAATCACGACTATTCTATCCTTGAAACCCGCCGTTTTGTGGCCTGGCCGGGATTCAGCGATCACGGCAATCCCGAACATCAAGCCATTGATTTTGTTAATGAACAGGGTATCGACGGCCAGAACAACGCCGCCGAATTTGAAGCATTGGAAGAATACCACTGGCTGCTGAATCACGCCGGACAATTCGGGTTTGAGTTATCGTATCCCAGGGACGGCAAGGCGGCATTTGAACCCTGGCATTGGCGTTTTCGGGGCAAGTAACGCTGTATTTACGACAATGTGGGATTTGTTCCCGCTAAAGCCACCGCAGAGGCGATAGCAAATTGCGAAGTGTGGGTGATACTGAGCGTGATTTGTTCAATGCCAGCCCGGTCGGCCAGTTCCTTGAGCCTGCCGGAAATGGTTACAATCGGACGGCCCAGCGCATTATTAACCACTTCGATATCCGTCCAGGCAATCCCATCCCGCCAGCCGGTACCGACCAGCTTCATCACGGCCTCTTTGGCCGCAAACCGCCCCGACAGTTTTTCGGTACGGTTCTTCACAGCATCCGCATCGGCCAGTTCTCTGACAGTAAATACCCGTTGGAGAAAATGCTCCCCATGCCGGCTTAGCATCTGCTCAATCCGTCCAAAATCCACCAGGTCTATGCCGTGTGCAATAATTTTCATCGCATATTCACCGCGGGTTACTTGGCGTTGGGAGCCCACATGGCATACGCTTCAATGACACAATAATCCAGAAATTGCTCCATCTGGATGACATCGGTCTGCCCCATCAACCGATCTACCATCTTCGTGTATTGTTCCTTGCGAAATTCAAACTGAAACTGCTGCTCGATGGCATCCTGCACCTCTTCAAACGGTTTGCAGCCCGCGTCCTTGCGATTTTCCAGTTTTAAAATAAACAAATGCCCTTCTGCCGTCAGCGGCCCAGCAACCTGGCCTGCTTCCATCGTGATAGCTTTTTGCTCAAGAACGGCATACGTGTCCGGCAGCGAACCGGCGCCGATGGTAATCGGCCGCCATAAGCCCCCTGCCGAGGCCAGCGGCCCCTGAGAATACTGTTCGGCCAGTTTGCCGAAATCTTCGCCGGCTTTGATCTTGTCCATCAGTTCCACCGACAGACGGACAGCCGCGGTTTCCGGAGTTTCGTTTTCCTGAATCAGCTCTGCCGGCATCTGGGCTGGAATAAGATCAATCGCCCTGAACTGGAGCGTACCTTCCCAGCAGAATTGCTCCTGCCGGTGCTTATTATAATAGTCCACCATCTCACTGTGGGCAATCGGACGCTTGTCAGTAAATTCCTTGGACAGATAGGACTGCGTCAAAATCATCCGCCGCTGAAAATCACGGAACGTCTTCCAGTCATACCCCATCGTCCGCAGGGTGTTTTCAGCCATCGCACGGTTGTTGTCATACGAGGCCAGAAACCGCTTCAGTTCGCTTTCCACCGCCTTGTCAAGGGCGTCATCAATATTTTCGGGCGCCTTCTTGCGAGCTTCCTTGTACAGCAGAATATCCGTCACCCGGCTGCGCAGCGTATCACGAAAGGCCGGGCGAGCCGCCTGCTTGAATGCCGCGAAATTACCCTGGGCCGCCTTCGGCTTAAACTCCTGCTCGAGAAGGATTGTTAAATCCTTGACCGTCACCGTCTCGGACGCCACATTGAGTGTCATCCCCCCACTGGGCAGCGGCAGGTCGTAACGGTTGGGAAATGGAATGGTTTTCATTTCTTCAGGCGTATATTTGCCCTTGGGGGTTTTATTCCCGCACCCGGACACCATAACCGCCAAAATCGCCGCCCCAACACCTATCCAGATAAAATCACGCATAATTATCCCTATTTTCCTATCATACTCAGCCATAAGGCTTCCTTGCAGATACAGGATATCAATCCCGCCCTGTACCCCTATTACCTGGCATATTATAGAGGCTAACGCTCCTAAACTCAATGCCTGCTTTTACTATTTTTAGACGGGTTGCGGAGATATGAGAAATGCACGTTTCAGCAGGAACAGGATTCCAGAGACGGTATTGCCGGTTTCAAACGGACCGTGGAATCACCGAATTAATAGGTAAATAAATCCCTGAGCTTGTAGTCCTGTTGGGCAACTTCATTCAGGGCATAAAGAACCTTGAACTGGACCCGTCGGGACAATTTGCGGCCTTTGCATGCACGAGACACCATTTTGTGAGTCAGTTGCAGTTTCGACACCGCCACCAGATCATGGGGCTTGAGCTTGTGTTTTTCCA
This sequence comes from Anaerohalosphaeraceae bacterium, assembly GCA_039679345.1. Classification (GTDB taxonomy): domain Bacteria; phylum Planctomycetota; class Phycisphaerae; order Sedimentisphaerales; family Anaerohalosphaeraceae; genus Anaeroglomus. The sequence continues at coordinate 15,763 of JBDKVE010000168.1, read as the reverse complement.
TCAACGCCGCCACCGGCTGCGGCCCCATCTCACGATCCGACAGGCCATCCTGATCCGATTCTTCATCCAGATTATCAATCTGGTCATTATCCTGTACCATATTACCCTTTCATCCCATTCCAGTCGGGACGAATAATTTCATCCTGTTTGAGCATACATACGCCATCCGGGCACGCACCGATATCCGGCGTCAGTGTCTTTCCCTCCCGCATTGCAATCAGCTTGCGGCAGAAATCCGCACCGGCCAGATGCGAACACGGATACCCCCCGCCAAACCGGGGATTAATCTCCAGTAACTGCGGCCCATAGGGCGTCAATATCACATCCGCATCAGCAGGCCCAAATAACTGCATGGCGGCCAGCAATTTGGTTCCAAATTCAATCATCACGGAATGATTGGTCGTGACAGCCTTATCGGTTTCGCCGGCCCGCATGGCCAGTTTCTTCTTGCAATACACGCTCACCGGCCGGTACTGCTGGTCACCGAACAAATCATACCCATACTCCGGCCCTTCGGCATACTGTTGAATCATCGGGTCCGCACACCCGTCAAAGGCCCCGCAAAGCTGAACTTCATCGCTGCAATAGGTGATATCAAACGAGGCGCTGCCCTTACGCGGCTTCACCACCAGCGGCCATCGAAGCCGCTCTTGACGAATATCCTCAAGCGCTTCTTCCACCGTTAAAACCGATCGCGGAGTAGCTATCCCATGCTGTTGAGCAAATTTCCAGGTGCGGTATTTGTCAAAGGCCATGGCGATGGTATCCATCGGGGAAACGACAACCATAATCTTGTTTTGGTGAAATATATCCCGCTTGGCGGCAAGCACTTCCAATTCGGGGTCAATCAGTGGAACGACAATATCGATATGATTATTTTTACACAGGCTGAGCAGTTTTTCACAATACGTCGCATCGGTAACACCCGGCAGAATCTCCCGATGGTCACAATAGGCAAATCCCGGGGCATAAGGGCTTGAATCCACACCCCATACCTGCCCGCCGGAGCCCATCGCTTCTTTAAAATATCGGACTAAATACCCTCGCCGACCAACACTCGACAACAAAATACGCATTCTGCTCCTGTTACTTTGATTCTGACTTTCCTTCGTATAATTACATAAAATACAACGATTTGCAACTATTCTCCGGACATTTTCCGCCTGTTATTTACATATCAAAAGCAATATTTATCTATCGACCATTCAAACCCTCCCCATTATTGCGTTTTCTTGGCCGTACTTTGCAGCGACAGGGTAGCGCTCTGGAACGACTCGGAATCGGCTTCGAGCTTGACGATGCCCGATTTGCCCGGTATTCTGCGGACAATAACCAGACAAAGTCCATTAAAGGCCTGTCGCTCGTGTGAGGGGAATGGCACCAAGTTCGTGGGATCACCGTTGTCCGTCGCGACAATTTCGCCGGGCCCCTCAATTGCAAATTTGAGCAGATTATCGGCCCTTGGGGTAACAACACCTTGATTATCCATAATCCGTACCGTGATAAAACAAAGGTCCTGTCCATCAGCCTGTATGACCGTCCGATCCGGTACCAGTTCTATCCGGGCGGGCTGGCCGGCGGTCTTAACCATATCTTTTGCCCATTCCTTGCCGTCTTTATAGGCCACCACAGTCAACTGCCCCGGCTCATAAACCACATCGTCCCAGCGCAGACGGTACTCGTAGTCGCCCTTCTTCTTGCGTCCCAGAGACATGCCGTTAAGGAACAGTTCTGCCTCGTCCCCGGAGGTGAAGACATGCACCGGCGTAACCTGGCCGACGCGTTCAGGCCATGTCCAATGCGGCAGAATATGCGCCATCGGCAAGTCCGGCCGCCAATACGACTGATACAGGTAAAAGCGGTCCTTCCTGAAGCCGGCAAGGTCAATGATCCCAAAATACGAACTGCGGGACGAATAATACGGCGTCGGCTCACCGAGATAATCCCAGCCGCTCCAGACAAAACCGCCGGCGACATACGGATGCTGATCCAGGGAGGCAAACACCTTGTCCGCCGAGGAACCGAAATCGGCCGTGTAGAGTTCATAGGCACTGACATATCGATTTTTTGGATCTCCGCCGGAGCCGTCCTTAACCGGGGCGATGATTCCATCCGTGACAGGAAACAGATAGGTTCCCCGGCTGCTCAGAGCCGCGGCGTTTTCGCTGCTGAGGATCACCTTATCGTGAAACTTTTCGTGAAACGCCGGGTAAAGCGGCGAAGTTCGAATCCCCCGCAGCCCGGCATACGCCGGCGCGTTGCGGATGCCTTCACCCTGATAATTCAGGCTGATCAGGTCCACGACCGCAGGCAGGGGCATATCAGGCTTGGCATAATTCATGGACACCGTCGTGGGACGGGTGGGGTCTTCCTCTTTGATGAGGTCATGCAGCCGCCGTGCCACTGCAGCCCCCTCGTCGCCGGTGTACTGTTCGCCGACTTCATTGCCGAAACTCCACATGATGATGGATGGATGATTGCGGTCGCGTCGGACAAACGCACGCACATCCTGTTCATGCCAGTCCGGGAAAATCAGATGAGAATCCAGCGGAGTCTTCTTGCGTTCCCAGACATCGAAAATCTCATCAACAACCAGAAATCCCATCTTGTCCGTCAATTCAAGAAGCTCCGGAGCAGGCGGATTGTGTGCCATCCGAATCGCATTGCAGCCGGCCTCTCGAAGCATCTCAAGCTGGCGTTGTGCGGCACGCAGATTAAATGCCGCCCCCAGCGGGCCAAGATCGTGATGCTGGTTGGCCCCCTTGACAGGAATACGTTCGCCATTCACATAGAGACCAGAGTTCGCATCAAAACGCAGGGAGCGGATGCCAAAACGCGTCTGGTATTGGTCAAGAAGTTGTTTCTGTTGAAATACCCGGGTCACGGCGGTGTAAAGGTTGGGTTTCTGTGTCGGCGGCGGACCCCACAGTCGGGGATTGGCCAGAGTCACGGAGCCTTTGATTTTGGCGCTTGAACCCGGGTTAATGCGAACGTTCGAGGGTGTAATCGCAGCGACGGGACCCCCAATCCGCTGTCCACCGGCATCCAACGCATAGATATCGGTGGATACGACAACATTCGCCTCGGCCCCGGAGTCATTATCAATCTCAACTGTCAGATCAATTACAGCCGAGGAACGGGAGACTTTGGATGTTGTCAGATACGTACCCCACTGCCCCACATGGACAGGGTGGGTTTTGGTCAGCCAGACGTTACGATAAATCCCGCCGCCCGGATACCATCGCGATGAATTGGGCGGATTGTCCAGACGAATCGCCAATTGATTCTCCCCGCCCGGTATCACATATGGCGTCAGGTCAACGCGCCACGAGGCATAGCCATACGGCCAGCCGCCCGCCAGCTTGCCGTTCATCCAAACCATCGCATAGGACATCGCACCATCGACCTCCAGAAAAATGCTCTTGCCAGTATCCGAGGCCGGAATGTCAATCTTCCTGCGATACCATCCGACGCCGGGGCTGGGCAGCCGACCCATGCCGCCGCCAACCCGGGCATCATCCCCCTGCAGAAATGGCCCCCCAATCGCCCAGTCGTGCGGCAGGTCCAGGCGTTCCCACGAAAGGTCATCAAAGTCTGCCTGAACGAAGGGGCTGTCGCTTCCGGGATTGCCTTCGGGGCGGACATACCTTCGTGCAGGGTCTTTGATAAATCTGTTACCTGTGGGCATAATCCAGGGCTTGAGGACTGTCTGCGTCGCTTCCACCCTCACGGCCTCCGTGGGCATGGCATCGGCCGGCACATCATTTCTATCGTTTACTTCCGGACGCACATCATACATCAACCCGGCAGAATTTTGGATTGGATCACCCAGATGGAATCGCCAGTCGGCATTGAGACTAATCCGCTCTCTGGCGGTGGTCTGTTTGGCACACGAAGTCAATATCGCCGCAAGAACAAGGACGGCCACCCAAGACAGGCTTCGCCCCAAAAAATTCAACACGGGGCGGGAACAGGCATTCGTTCTGAATAAATTTCGTTGCCCCGCGATAAGACCTCCCTCTGTCTGGCCGGACTTTTGCCTTCTCCCGCGATAGTCTTTATCAGGATCAACCCTATCCATTACAAATCCTTTCGATTTTTGACTGCCATGTACCGTAAAGACAATTAAAAATATATTTCCCTTCCAAAAATATCTGAAATATCACCAGAAAGCCTCTTGCAGGGACCGGAATATTCTGTACCATAGCCATTTTACCCCCAAATCGGAGTGGTGCCACTATTTTTGTGGATACGGGGGTATTTACAACTTTTGCCTTGCTTTCCAGGGTCTTTATAACTATACTACACTGTACTGTATATATAGATAAATATAGTCCACTTTAAATAAGGAGTCACAAATGATCTCCAGCCTCAAGCAATTCGAAGTCTGGTTTGTAACCGGAAGTCAGCACCTTTACGGTCCCGAAACCCTCAAGCAGGTTGCTGAAAATTCCAAAAAAATCGCCGCCGCCCTGAGTAACGCCGCCGCGGTTCCCTGCAAGGTCGTTTTCAAACCCGTCCTGACAGGCCCGCAGGAAATCTATAATCTATGCATCGAAGCCAACACCGCCCCCAACTGTGTCGGCCTGATTACCTGGATGCACACCTTCTCGCCGGCCAAGATGTGGATTTCCGGCCTGAAGAATCTCCAGAAGCCCTTCCTGCATCTGCATACCCAGTTCAACCGCGACCTGCCCTGGTCGAGCATCGATATGGATTTCATGAACCTCAATCAGGCCGCCCACGGCGACCGTGAGTTTGGGTTTATCTGCACCCGGATGCGTCTGAACCGCAAGGTCGTCGTCGGTCACTGGCAGGATAAGGAAGTCCAGGAACGCATCGGCGTCTGGATGCGAGCCGCCTGCGCCTGGTACGATATGCAGGGGATGAAAGTTGCCCGCTTCGGCGACAACATGCGTGAAGTGGCCGTCACCGAAGGCGACAAGGTCGAAGCCCAGAAGCAGTTCGGCTATTCGGTCAACGGCTATGGCGTCGGCGATCTCGTGGCCGTCATCAAGAAAGTCAAAGACTCTGAAATCGATACCCTCATCAATCAATACAAAAAAGACTACAAGATGAAGGTCGGCGCTTCCAAAATCGACAGCCTCCGCGAAGCCGCCCGCATCGAAGCCGGCATGCGGAACTTCCTCGAAAAAGGCGGATTCAAGGCCTTCACCACGACCTTTGAAGATTTACATGGCCTGCTGCAACTGCCGGGTTTGGCAGTCCAGCGGCTTATGGCCGATGGCTACGGCTTCGGCGCTGAAGGCGACTGGAAGACCGCGGCCCTGGTCCGTGCGATGAAAGTCATGGCAGTCGGCCTCAAGGGCGGCACCTCCTTCATGGAAGACTATACCTATCACCTCGACCCCAAGGGCCAGAAGGTGCTCGGCGCCCACATGCTGGAAGTCTGCTCCTCGATTGCCGACGGCAAACCGTCATTGGAAGTGCATCCGCTCGGTATCGGCGGCAAGGCCGATCCGGTGCGTGTGGTCTTCAGCGTGCCATCAGGCAATGGCCTGAATGCCTCGCTCATCGATATGGGCAATCGCTTCCGCCTGATCGTCAACACCGTCAAGGTCGTCAAGCCCAATGCCCCGCTGCCCAAACTGCCGGTCGCTCGCGTGGTCTGGGTTCCAATGCCCAGTCTTAAAGTCGGCGCGGCGGCCTGGATTTACGCCGGCGGCGCTCACCACACCAGCTTCTCGATGGCTGTCACCCAGGAATATCTCGAAGACTTCGCCAAGATGGCCGACATCGAATACGTGCTCATCGATGAAAATACCTGCCTGAGCCGTTTCCAGAAAGATTTACGTTTCAACGAAATGTACTATGCAATGGCCAAAGGCTTCTAAATCGAAAAAGCCTGATTTAGCGACATACAATAAAGCCCTGTGAATTTTTTCACGGGGCTTTTTTATTGCGCACAACAAGACCGGCTTTGACTCTTTCCGGAAAGAGGTTTTAAAGGTCTCGTATGGTTTCAATCCGGAACATAAAAATAAAAAATTAATCAGCGAACTCTCTGGCCCGCGCAGGGTATAAAAAATAGGGAGATAATATTGGCAGAAAAAATTGGTGTAACCTGGCAGCAGCCAGAAAGGTCTTATAGTCGCCTCGTGGGAAAAAACCGGACCTGATTCCGGATAGGCTTTGTGCCGCATAAATAATTTTATTCATAGCTGTGCCGCAGTGCTGGCTTTGTCGTTCGTAAGTAAATCGTAGTTAGTAATCAATAATAACGAAACCGCATTCAGAGAGAGGACACTGCCATGAAAACAAACTATATTACCAGCCTCGATGATATTGTTCAACTCAATCATGCCCAACGCAATGCCCTCGCCAACGTAACCGAACATTTTGATTTTCGGGCCACGGATTATTATCTGTCCCTGATTAACTGGTCTGACCCTAATGACCCGATACGAAGATTGATTATCCCAAGCGTTGAAGAACTCGATGACTGCGGACGAATGGATCCGTCCAACGAACACGCCTATACGATCATGCAGGGGCTGGAGCATAAATATCATTCCACCGCCCTGCTGCTGGTCTGCGACGTCTGTGCAGGGATTTGCCGCTATTGTTTCCGCAAGCGGCTGTTCCTGAATCCGCGTCAGGAAACGCTGCAGGATGTTCCCGCGGCGATGGATTACATCCGCTCGCATCCGGAAATCACCAATGTGCTGCTGACCGGCGGCGATCCGCTGATTCTCAGCGCCGGCCGGCTGGATAAAATTCTCTACAGCCTGCGCGATATTGAACACGTTCAGATTATCCGCATCGGGACGCGCATGGCGGCGTTTAATCCATTCCGCATTCTCAACGACCCGGACCTGCTGAATGTACTGGCCAAACACAGCACGCCGGAGAAACGCATTTATATCATGAATCATTTCAGCCATCCGCGGGAATTGACCGCCCCGGCCATTCATGCCATCGATCAGATGCTCCAGTCCGGCATTGTGCTGACCAATCAATGCCCGCTGATTCGCGGTGTCAATGACAATCCCGACACGCTGGCGGAATTATGGCGGAAACTGTCGTTTATCGGTGCCGTGCCCTATTACCTGTTCCAGTGCCGTCCGGCCGTGGGTAACAGCGCCTATACGGTACCCATCGAAGAAGGCTATGCCATCGTCGAACAGGCCAGGAGCAAGGTTTCCGGACTGGCCAAACGGGCACGGTATGTCATGTCCCATGCGACAGGCAAAATCGAAATCCTCGGCCTGACCGAAGGCGAAATATTCTTCCGCTACCACCGTGCCGCCGATGATGCCGACAGCGGCCGGATACTGGTCTTCAAACGCAATCCGGATGCCCGCTGGCTGGATGACTACAGCAATCCCATCCTGGATTACCCGGCCGAAAAACCTGCCGGCATGCAGGAGACGGACTAAGCGGACTGCCAACAAGCCGCAAATTAACTTTTTACCGCTGAATTGCCGACAATTATTAAATGACAATCAAAAATTTCCTCAGACAATGGCTGTTTACGCTGATATTGTTAGGGTCTGTCGCGGTCGGTGCGGTTGGTGGCATGATGATCGGCCCCCGCGCCGAGTGTCTTAAGCCCTTTGGGGATATCTTCTTAAACCTGCTCTACACGGCGGTCGTCCCGCTGGTGTTTTTCTCGCTGGCATCGGCGGTCGCGGGCAGTTCCGATCTCCGCAGGCTGGGGCGTATTGCCGGGTGGATGCTTCTGATTTTCGCCATAACCGGCCTGATTTCAGCGTCCCTGATGATTACCGCAGTCAAGATTTTTAAGCCCGCAGAAGGCCTGACCCTCCAGCTCGAACAGACCACCCAGGAGGAATCCAAGCCATTAGCTCAGCAGCTTGTCGACACCTTTACCGTCCCCGATTTTCAGCAGCTTTTAAATCGAAAAAACATGCTGGCACTGATTGTCTTTGCCCTGCTGACCGGTCTGGCCTCACAGGCCGCCGGCGACAAAGGAAAACCCTTCCGTGAGTTTCTGGTGGCCGGGGCAGAAGTGATGGGCCGACTGATTAAGCTGATTATGCTGTATGCACCAATAGGACTGGCAGCCTATTTCGCGTATCTGGTCGGGGTCTTTGGCCCAAAACTGCTCGGCACGTATGCCCGCGCGGCAATCCTGTATTATCCCTTGTCGATGGGCTATTTTGTGGTGGGCTTTACCCTGTATGCCTTTCTGGCCGCAGGCAAAATCGGGGTCATGCGATATTGGACCTTTATTCCCCCGGCAGCCCTGACCGCCTGGGGTACAGGCAGCAGTCTGGCGGCCCTGCCGGCCAACCTTGAATCCGCCCGGCGCATCGGCGTACCCGAAGATATTCGCGATATCGTCCTGCCGTTGGGGGCAACCATCCACATGGACGGCTCCTGCTTGGCGGCAATCCTGAAAATCGCGGTCTTGTTTGCCCTGTTTGGACGGGATTTTTCAGGCCTCGATACCTATGCCACCGCCGCAGGCATCGCCCTGCTGACCGGTACGGTCATGAGCGGTATCCCGGGCGGGGGATTCCTGGGCGAGATGCTGATTGTCACCATGTATGGCTTCGGGCCGGAGGCTCTGCCGATTATCTCGATGCTGGGGGTATTTGTGGACCCGCCCGCCACCATGGTCAATTCCTCCGGCGACACCGTCGCAGCCATGCTGGTCACGCGGATCATCGAAGGCAAACAGGGCTTATCCCTTAAAACAGCCTGAGTCGGGCGGTCACTGGATAGTGGTCGGAAGTAAAACGCCCTTCGACCGGCTGATTCTGAATCTGTGCATCGATAATCGCTGTTTCCGGCGCCGTCAGGATATAATCAATTCGTACTCCATCGGTGTTGCCCTTGAAATCATGAAAAGAGCCCTGCTTCGCCTGCTCGGGATTGGCAGCCGCCAGCACATCCATCATCGGCAGCGGCGTCTTTCGGTCGGACAATCCCAACAGGTACAGGATTTCCGGGCTGTCCGGCGCGGCATTGAAATCCCCCGTCACAACAAACGGCTCGGCATGTTCCCGTGCGGCCACCTTGCGGCTGAGCAATTCCGTGCTTTTGACACGCGATGGAGCGGACTGATGATCAATATGGAGATTAAAGGCATACAGCCCTTTGCCGGTTTTTTTGTCGATGAGACGAGCCCACGTGCAGATTCGCGGCAGCTTATTGCCCCAGTGCATGGAACCCACCACCCACGGTGAATTGGAAAACCAGAACGTGCCGGAGTCGGCCATTTTAAAGCGGTCTTTGCGATAGAGAATGGGACTGTATTCCCCCGCCTTCTGGCCGTCATCCCGCCCCACACCAACAAAATCATAGCCCGGCACGGCCTTGCGAATTTCCTGAATCTGAAAATCGAGAGCTTCCTGCAGGCCCAGTACATCCGGAGAAATTTGTTTGACTTGGGCAAACAACGACTCCCGGCGATGCTGCCAGTGGTTGTCCCCATCGTTGGCCGAACCATAACGGATATTAAACGTCATCACCAGAACATTCGGGTCATTACCTGCTCGCCCGGCCGAATGAGCCATCTGACAGCCGACAATCATCAATCCCATCCAGCAGATACAAACTGCACCAATCCACTTGTCCAAACGCATAGCATGTCCTTTCCAAAAGATGTCAGGCATTATATGCGTTGGGCGGACCAAAAACAACCACCCAGTCTAAAAATCACGGCCAGGTGCTATCCTGCAACCAGGACTGGACAAACACCGCCAAATCCTGAATATCAATCATGCCGTCCAAAACTAAATCCGTTGGGCGTGGGTCAGGAATACGGATAATCGGTTCCTGCTCAGCCAGATAAAGCAGATTCGCCTCCATCAGTGCCGTATCATAAATCCGTACATCATCAATCCAGCCGACCCAGTTTCTGTCGGTTGTCCTGCCGACACGACTGCCGATATAGACCGGATCGGTGGTCAATTTGACCGGACCGGCCGTCCCCCAGGCATCCAGTTGCCCATCGACATAGAGCCGAACCGTGCTGCCGTCATAAACACCCATCAGATGATGCCACTGATTATCCATTATCGAGGTCACGCCGTTAGCCTGATATTCACCGGTTCCGGCTGCATTGAAATGGAATGAAATCGAGCCGGCGGTATTGTTGCGGATGAGCCGCCAGGCCTGCACGCCCTTGGTCACTACCGAAGCATAAGCGTCAATCAAACCCGGCGTTTTAACCCAGGCCGAAATAGTTGCGCCTCCGGTTACATTCATTCCGGTGCTATTCTGGCATTCCAGATAACTGACGTAGTTATTGCCGTTAAAATAAGCGGATTGCCCCAAATGCCCCGAGTTCAACACAACGCTGGAACCCGCCAGGGCATCATACCCATGCCCGGTCACATCATCATAATTGGTATCCAGCGGCCAATATGCAGCCAGATTCGCCGTTCCCGGATCCGTCGGCGTGACCACTTCGGCATACATATCGAGCCACTGTCCGGCCAGAACCGCAAAGTCGGCCATATCCACACTACAGTCGCCATTGAAATCATCCTGAGTCACCGTGCATTCACGATTACGAAGGCAGATATTATCAATCCGCAGGGTCCCCTGTCCGGCCAGCAGGATCGCATCCGGTAAGCCAACCCCGATGCTGATTTTTTTGATCTGCGTTAAATCAATCCCGGCAAAGTCAGACAGCGGAAACCCCAATTCCATCCAGCCCGCTGTCTGCACCACAGACGTATCCATCATCGTCAGCACGCAGGAATGATCTGCCCCATCCTCCAGCCGTACATACATCACTTCGGCAGTATTCGACGCATTGCCACGAACCAATATGGAAAGATAATCACTGTCGCCGGCAGCAAAATCCTTCGGCGCCGCAAAAGTATAATCGGCCTGCGAGCGATGCGGCGCCTGATCATTCTGATAGGACAACTGCATAAAGTTATCGCCGTAGTCACCCAGCGTAACCTGCCCGACCGTGCCGTTGGTATCGCCATCGGCCCAGACCGCCTGCAGCCCTGCATCGCTCGTATAGGACTCGAAAAATTCTATCGAATTGGGATCACGGCCCTGAAGATATTTCAGTACTTCCGAGCCTGCCAGCAGGTACGCCCCCACTCCAAAGACATCCGTCGTCGTGGCACTGGTGCTGCGAGGGTCGGCCCCAACCGGCTGAACCCAGCCCAGCAGACCATTGGGCTGCACTGCCGCTTTTAACGCCTCCCAGCCCGCCGCCGCTGTGGGCCAATACGCCGCATCATCCAGCAGGCCGTTATTGATTCCCCACGCGATACTATAGGTAAAAAAACCCGTCCCGCTGGTCTCCGGATTAGCATACCGCTGGGGGCTGAGCAGGTCCGAGTGCCAGTATCCGTCCGGCAGTTGAATCGTCGCCAGCTTAGCCGACATCTCCTGCAGCAGAGTCGTATAACGGCCGCGCTCCGGGTCGTCCAGCGGCAGATATTGCAGCACTCGCGCCGTCCCGGCAATCACCCACCCGTTGCCGCGAGACCAGAATACCTTCTGGCCGTTATAGCTGTAAGCCGGGTACAGATAATTAATGTCCCGGAAGAACAAATGGTCCTGTGTATCATACAGACAATCCTGTGTCTGGCCCCACATACGATGCATAAACGCCGTATAGCCGGGATCGTTCAGCGCCCGCGATAGCCGCACCAGCCCGGGCGGTGCCATGAACAGCGCATCGCACCACCACCACATTTCACTGCCGCCGGAAACATCACAGTTAAATGCCGGCGACACCGCAATATGGGCATCACTGACACTTTTAAAATGAGCATAGCGTCCCGGGTCCTGCACATCCAGAAAATATAATTCCATGTAATCCTGCCCCACCGCGTTATTGTCGGCATGGTGGGAATTCGACGCCATCTGCCAGTTGAACTTGGCGGCATACTCCCGGCATCGATTCAGATAGGTCTCATCCCGGGTTGCCTCATAACAGGCCATCAATCCCGCATGAAGCGCCCCTCGCTCCCAACTGACTGAACTGTTCCATGAGCTTTGCGTCAGTTGCCAGTCCGCCACCTTCTTCATCCAGTCGATGACCTCGCCGGACATCTCCGACGCCGGGCGGACCTGCACTGACGCTTGACACCACGCGGTCAACAGGGTAACAAACACAGTCGCATATACGATTCGAATGTATTTAGGACAAACCATCAAACCCCCGTAACTATACATTGCAGATAAAAAAGCGGCAGGCGGGACAACTGCCCCGCCTGCCGTGAAAATCATCTCCGGTTTTACGGACAATCCGGATACAGACCGCAATCCAGCCACTCCATCGAGAACTTCATAAAGTCTTCCAGAGTCACCAGGCAGTCGCCGGTGAAATCATACGTCGGCCTGCCGGTGCAAACGCTCTTGCCGGTCATATCATGGTACGCATCAATGACCTGGTTGTGAGTCAGGGCGTAGTTGTACACCTGAATATCATCCAGGGCGCCGTTAAAGATGTAGTTCAATACACCGTTGTTATTGGCCGAGGCGCCGATATTGACCGGGGCATCGATCTTGGTGCCAGGGGTCCAGTTTCCGGTCCCCGCCTGAATACCGTTGCGATAAATCGTCGCCGCGGTTCCATTGAACACAATCGCCACATGCTCCCACGCATTAACCGGCAGAACCGGCGTCGAAATATCACCCGTGCCCGTGCCGTTCTTGAGAATCACCACGCTGTCGGCCTGGGCGGCACTATTGACTTCATACTGATACATCATTGTGTCAATGCCATACGACACTTCCTTGGCAAACAAGCCCTGGTAGGTCGTCGGATTGGTCTGGCCGGCCCACTTGGCCCACAACGAAATCGTAAACTGGCTGGTGTACTGTGAGGGATTCCATGTCCCTGACGCACCAAAACCATTGACCGTATCAATCGTCACCGCACCGCTGGCTGTGCCGTCAGCACTTGCCACAAAGGCCGGCACGCCGTTGGGGTCGGCATGGTGCCCTTCTCCGCTGCGATCCAGATAATACGTGCCGTCCCAGTTCAGGGCATCACCGTCCAGCATCCACCAGGCTACCGCCCGCTTGACACCCAGCTTGGCCACGGTGGAATACACTGCCTTGTCGGCTCCGCTGTCATTGATGACCTTGCAGTAGTAATAACCCTCATCGGCAGTGCTTGCCGAAGCAAAAGTCAGTGTTGCCAGATCGGTCCCCACCGCCGTATCATCACTCGATGTATCGTTAACCGCATCGGGAGTCTTGTACCAATAATAATGAGCCATTGTTTCACTGGTCACGGCAAGGGTTATGTCCGCCGTACCGCCCATATCCACAATGGCATCCTTGGGCTGAACATGAATCACCGGAATTGACTTGAGCGTTTCAAATTTCCAGACCGGGCCGGTAATCGTATTGACATCGCTGGGTGCGGAATTCTTGACGCTTTCATCCACACGCCAGTAATAGGCTTTATCCTTGTTCAGTGAAATCGGCGGTTCCTTCGTGTCGGAGGCACCCCCGCTGCGGCTGACCACCACGGGGACAACGCCGATAAAGTTGGGTTCATTCTTTTCCACAAAATACAGATAATGCTTGGTAATGTCGGGGTTGGGCAACGTCGGATCCGTCGGGTTCATACCCACGTCCCACGACAGGGTCTGGTTCAGCGCCACGTTCAACGCCCCGTTGGCCGGCGTGGGATTATGCGCCCCATAGACACCTGCCGGGTTAGTCAGGCTTTCACCGTCCATCATATACATATCATCGATCCAGACACGACGAATATCCGTCGCATCACCGCCGCCCTGCCGCCCCCATAAAAACCGGTCCAGGGTATCGGCCACGGCAACACGGAATCCAAAGGTATTAATGGTTCCGCCGGACACGGTCACCCGATTGGCTTCGGTAGCGGCCGCGGTGCCGTTCTGATGAATATACAATTTAAATACATCGGTCGCCTGGCTTGCACCCACGGCATTGGTGATCACCACCCACAGATTGTACCAGGGCTGAGTTTCGCCGACATTGAGGGTAATGCCCGTATCCGTGTACCAGGTATTGGCATGACGAACATCCAGTTTTCCATTCGTAAATCGGAAATCCGGACCAAAGATAGTCCATTGACCATCGCTGGTATTGGGGGCATCGGTACTAGTCATTCCCATTGCAGTATCGGTCGTGTTGGAATTGACACGGACCCGGAAGAACAGTGTTTTGGTCTGACCTTCGGCGATGGAGGCATCAGGACTCAGAATACAATATGTTGAGCTCTGTCCGCCGATCTGGGTACCTCGGAGCACCTGATTTGCAGCATCGGCAGTATCGGCTTCAATCACAGAATTGACGCCTTTCCACGCGGTAGTTACAGTTTCGACCGCCCCGTCGGCATAGCTGTTGAAATCGTCCACCTTGACAATCGCAGCCATGGACAAGCCGGCCAAAACACACAGGATCATCATAACGATTGCTTTTTTCATACCTGTTCCTTTCTCAATAATTGTTCACACTCTATTTTCTGATGATTGCCGAATAATATCTTTGCCACCGTTGCTGTAAATCAACCGCCCCTTCTTGCTGGTCTTTCCTGAGAAAAATCAATCGCTGTGGCATTCAAAAATCTGTGAATTATCCCTGATACATGCCAATGGTTTCATAAAACAGGCCGCCACCCTCTTAAAACATGGCGGCCTGTTCCTGACGCTTTCTGATTCACACACATCTGCCGCCGGACGTTTACCGTTTACGGAACGACAAAGCCAGACCACCCAGCCCCAGAATCAGCATCGATGCCGGTTCCGGAATATAGGTCAACTCTTCGCCTTCACGCATGTTGATATCATCAAACAATACATCCACATTCGTATTCTGCATCATCACAAAGAACCGGTCGATGTCACCATCGGGACAGCCGGTACGAAATGCAAAATCATTGGCAAGCAGATCGCCGGCCGTCGCATCCGAAGCCGTCGTCTTCAGGTAAACATCATAGGTGTTAGAGGCATTATTAACCACCATCCATACATAGTACCATGTATTCGAGGTCAATGTCGCCAGAGTGGAGGAAGTCGAACCGCCGTTACGGGCTTTAAAGGTGCCATTGATCAGGGCACACTGGGCATTGAAGGTGTTGCCGAACTGATACGGGGCATCCAGAGTCGTCAGTCCAAATGATGTATCATAGGTATCGGTGGTAACCATAAATTTCAGCGACATCGTCTTGGTGGTGTTGTCGGCAACAATCTCACTGCCCGACAGAACCCCATACAGACCGCTCTGGCCGCCGGTGGGACGGGCCGACAGAACCTGGTTTGCGGCATTCGTCGGATCCGCCGCAATCACCATGGTCGAAACAGGCGCCGGGGTGGCGTTATTCGACGTTGACACCCACGCCCCGCCGGTCACCGCGTCAATCTGACCCGCAGCATAACCGTCGAAATTGTCCACCAGCGTCGCCGTCGCCATCGAACCGGCCACTAAAACCACACTCAGCACATACCACATTGTTCTTTTCATCTTTTTTCCTCCGAAAGTAATAAAAGGTTAAACATTATATTTACGTTTTCATCACCCGATAGAACTCAATTTATGGAATCACGCTCGCATCCGGCTGTCCCGCCTCATACAATCGCCGGATTTCAGCCTCTGCAAGGCTTCGATTAAATACCATCAGCTCATCCACAATGCCGTCAAAGTCCCCTTCCCGCAGAATATACTTGCCGTCCACCTTCAGCGCCCCCAGAATCACTGCTGTCGGCTTCTCGGTGATCGCGGTAACATACGCCTTGCTTTCAAACAGCTCGCCGTTGACATAAAAATTGACCGTCTGGGTATCATGCGTCATGACAAAGTGATA
>JBDKVE010000167.1:0-24731 GCA_039679345.1 Anaerohalosphaeraceae bacterium | reverse complement strand
CCTGTCTGGCGATTGTGGTCGTCATTGTAGAAATCGAAGCCGGAGATCAGGGAATCGTTCCATTCGATGACCTTCGCATACGGTCCGGCCGCCGATAAATGACTGCCGGCCCAGTCCCGGGAATTGGGATCCTTACCTCGTGCATGCAGGGAACCGAGCTGCCGATGGCCATCTCTGATGAACAGACCGCCGCTCCATAAATCATTGGCGTTGGAATAAACCAGCAGGGGACAGCTTTTGCCCAGCATCATCTCGCGATTCGATGTTGCGGCCAGTTCAGAGTCGCTGGTTTGCACAAATACGCTTGCCGCACACCACCCCTGCAGGGCAAATAAAACCAATAACATGAATGTCTTTTTCATACAGGTACATCTCGCAAATAAGGTTTTACATAGTCTGGAATGAATCCAAGGGAGGGGCGCAATAGCATACAGAAACTGTCCACAATGGGTGTACCCACCAGATTCATCACTCTCCGAATTTTCCTACATATAAGCCGACACAAGCGTGCTGAAAGGTAACAACAAAATGATAAAAATGTTACTATTCCAGCTTGTTCGGGCTTTGAGTCCCACGACATAATATCACATGATGTATGCTTATGATATCAAGTCTATAGGCATTTTGTTTTGGGTAATTTCCCTTAATACCTGTCCGGGTATTTCCGGAGGATAATCATTTCCACACAGATAATGATCCGTAATTTCCCCGGTCAGGGCTTCTCGAACTCCCAGAGGACGAGGTTCACATCGAAGCCAGCCCTCTGGATTCACCTCAAAAACCTGGATGCCGGCTTCAGATAAAATTTGAGCTACGCGCTGAATGTTGCAGGGTACAGATTCAAGATCCGATCTACGCCATAGATAACAGGCATATTCATAGCCCAAAACAAAATCAGTCTTCATTATTCCAGTCTCTTCCCGTTGTTAACATTGCAGTCGATCACAGTTATCAAACATACAAAATCAATAAAGACCCCATTTTAGTTCACTCAGGGGACCGACCCCAGTTACCCCTGAATGAGATTGTTGTGTTGCTCTTCTGCCGCAAGCTTACAAATAAGCCGTTGCTCAATCCGAAAAGTGGATAATTATTTTTCAAAAAACTACAAAAAGACAAAAAATTCTCTGCATGCAAAAGGGAGTTAAGGCCAATGTCTATCATGGTTGATTGAAATTCATTTTCCGGAAATGTTTACCTTTCATACAGACTTTTTTTCCATCCAATGCCTCATTTGGTTGTATGGACAAAGGATGTAATATTCATAAGTCATTTGTTGACAATGGAATACGTTTTAAGTTGAAAGAAATTTTATACTTTGGCACCTCAATTGCTCAGATTTAAGTGAAAAGGATATCTATATGGAGCTATTATGTCAGGAATAGGTCTGAATTTAAATCAAGTTTTGGTGAATGAGTCCATCCGAACACGCGGAGAGGCTCGGGGGGGAGATTCTCTGTCTGGTGAGAAACCTTTAAGGCCAGACAGTATCGACGCTTTTGATGAGAATGGCTTAAATGAATTGACTGCGAAGGCTGACAAACGAGACACCTCTGACTTTCGAAATGTATTGAAAAAACAATTAGAGGATTCTGGACAAGAGTTAAATGAAATAGGTGAGGATTCTCAATCCAGTCAGTTTGCCGAAGGGCAGTCCAAACAATCCCAACAAAATTCGATCAAAGAGCAATCTCAGCAATCCCAGCAAAATTCAACTGTAGAAGAGCCGGAACCCGCGATGGTGGCCGAGGGACAATCTTTGCTATTCCAGCAAAAAACTGGACAATTAAATCAAAAATCAGAAAAAACCGGCGTCATTTCTGGATTAATCAGTCCGGAAATAGTACCTGCCTCAGGGGACACACTATCTTTTTCCGGCCTAGGCAATACAAATTCGACACGATACAGCATGTCCAAATCTGTTGAAAATCATACAGGAATTCTGAATACTGCCAGGAATCTTTTAACAAGACAAATTCCATCGGATACACTAAAACAGACGAACTTGGTCGGGCAGGCTGCTGGAAGTGATGCGGCATTAACATTACCAAAAGGAGAAATGTCTGCTAATGGCTATGCATTAACTAGTATTGAGCAAAATACTGCTTCACTAAAAGATGCAAATGCATTGCAGCAGGCTCAAGTAGATAACAAGGCGACAGCTACATTGGTATCTGGGGCTACAAATAAAGTGCCAAATGAACCCATTTTGCCCTCAGTCACTACTGAAGCTAAAGCTTTCAAACAGACCATGGGACAAAGCGAGAATCAGCCCAAAAACAATTCATCTTTGGTCCAAAATCAGATGATACAGGATGCGGATGCGACAGACGTTCGTCTTACTGATTCAGCAACCTATAAACCTTTGGAAACGAGTGAATTAACTCAGTTCGTCTCATCGTACACAATGAAAAAGATGACACCGGAAGCCGTCCCATCCCTGGTAAAACAGCCGGACTTTCACGCAGATATCAATGCCATTTCTCACACGAATGCGTCAGTGGAAGTTCAAGCGGTTGAAAAACAAGCCTCTCAGTCGTCCATTCAAAATCTTTTCCAAAAGCCGATAGATCAGATACTGAACCATATTCCCACCACCATGACCGGTTCAACACAACAGATTCGTGTTTCACTCAGTCCGGAGGAGTTGGGTGCTGTCCGTATCACATTCAAACAGCAAGACGAGCAAATAGAAGGACTTATAGAAATTCAGAATAATGAAGTCCGTAAAGATATCGAAAAAAGCATTCCGCAAATTGCTGCGGTACTGGCTGAAAGCGGCATTATGGTTCGCCGGATTGATATTGCTCCTATGCAGAATTCATCCCAGCCGCAGAATGAGTCGTTTTCGCAGGGATTCAGTGCCGCCGACCAGCAGCATCTGGCCGGGCAGGCGGATTATAATTCCCAGCAAGGTTCAGGTTCGGCTTCGATTTCCACATCTTCCGCAGGGCAGCAAACTGTCGCAACTCCTTCGTCGGGGAAGGATTATGATCCAAATGCCCTGAACATGTTTGCCTAAATCGCAAAAAATTCAAAAAAAACTTAAGTATCTGCAAAAATCTGCGACAATAAACATTGAAAAGCTTGACGTGCGCTTTCAGAGAAAAAACAATGCAGATTAATCCAGATACAAAGCAGATTCTCGGTCCTTCTGAACCGCTGTACCCTACAGTTGCTCAGAATCCCAAAAACAAGGTTTCAGCTCAGGCTGATGGCCTGGAGTCCTCCTTTATGCCTTACATTGAAAAGGCCAGGGAGGTACCCGCAGAAACTGTTGACATTGAACAAATCCGCAAAGAACTTGAATCCGGACAATACGACAAACCCGAGATGATTCGAGAGGCCGCTGAGAAAATCCTCCGATTTGGCGTCTAAAGAACTGATTTACAGGGATGTATCCTGTATTTGTGCTATTCATCCTATTGCAAAACAAAGCCAATCCAGTCATAATTTCCCCGTAGCTTGTCGAAAAGTAAATAATATACTGGGGAATATCTTGATAATCATCCATAGCATAAGGTTATTTTTTGTCTTTTTATGTAGTCAGGAATGTAGCCTGTCGAAGTCGGGTTTAAGGCAAGTTCTCATGGGGGCAATGTGATCTTTGTTTTGTCTGTTCTCAGTGCCGTCCTGATGGCCGGTTTTTCCATGTGCATTAAAGTGATGCTGCGGTATCGGTTATGTGATGCCGGCTATGTCATATTTGGAATCAATATTGCTTCGGGGTTGTTTGCGGCGGTGGGGCTGCTTTTTGTGCAGGAGGGAATTCCTTCTGATGTGATGTATCCCTTTGCGGCCATGACGGGATTTGTCTTTGTGGGCCACTGGTTATTCAGTAAATCGCTTCAGGAAGGGGATGCAAGCCTGGTTACGCCGTTGTTGGGTTTAAAGATTCCGATGGTGGCGGTCCTGGCTGGGATTTGGCTGAAGGAATCATTTTCCGGCGGTATTTATGTGTCCATTCTGTTATCCACTCTGGCTATTCTTTTCTTTGGGCTGGGGCGTCAGCAAAAAGCCCTCGGCGGCCATGAAAGGCATCCCAGGGTGGCAATTGCTCTGGCTTTTCTTGCCGCGCTGAGTTATTCCGTTGGCGACATATTTACCCGCAAAACAATCCAAACGATGTCCCCTTTTGCGACCCTGTTATGGCTCCAGATGGTTATGGGGATCATCGGGATGCTGGTATTGGCCTTGCCTGGCTACAGGCAATATCGGATTCAAAAAGTCGATTGTCTGTTGTTTAGCCTCGCAGGGGGGGTGCTTTTGGGTGGGATTGGTTTTTATCTGGGGGCGATTCATCTGGCCGGCAATGTCACAATACCTAACATTATTCTGTCCTGGCGAGGATTGTTTGTTTTTATCATGGGGTTGGTATGGAATGGGTTTGCATCGATTCCCATGGAACGGCAATCCAGGGGGATTTATCTGCTGCGCCTCATCGGGACCGGGCTTTTATTGGCCGCCCTGATTTTTTTACAGTTTTCATAAGTCTTTATGGCCCTATAACTAACGAAAAACAGTAAGCCCTGATGACACCTGAATTATTTGCGTCCGATATAAAGTAATTGACGGCATATCCGATAATAGCTTTGGAAATGATAAGTCTTTTACAGATTTTACAGAGACCTAAGATTACCAGACCAAAAAAAGCTAAAGTTTCCAAAACATCTTCCGATAATGAGTGAAGATGGAATAAGAAGTAGATGTTTTTATCGGAAAATAAAAGGCTGTCAGGAAAAAACCTATCATTGGTAAGGAGAATCAAACATGTTAGCCATCAAGAATAATATTATGGCTGAAAACGCTGCAAGACAGTTAGGCAAAGCTTATGATGCTTTGGGTAAATCTGTCGAGCGGTTGTCTTCCGGTCTTAGAATCAACAGCGCCAAGGACGATGCGGCGGGATTGGCGGTTCGCGAATTGATGCGAGCCGATGTCGCCGTGATTAAACAAGGGTCACGAAACGCCCAGGACGCTATCAGTATGCTTCAGACAATGGAAGGTGCGATGGCCTCCATTGACTCGGTGCTGATTCGCATGAAGGAACTGGCCGAACAGGCTGCTACAGGTTCCTACTCCGAACAGCAGCGTAACATTATGAACAATGAATTCCAGCAAATGATTGCTGAAATCGATCGTATTGCCGAAACGACGCAGTTCAACAGCATTAACATGCTGAACAGCGCCACCGGAACTCAGACGATTCATTTCGGCATTGGATCCTACATCAATATCAGCTCGGTTGACGTCCGGTCCACGGCGCTTGGCGTGGACAGTGCGACGGTATCCATTAACGGCATTGATGGTTCGAATGCCCAGGCTGTACTGGGTCTGATCTCTACAGCAATTGAGCGCAAAGACAGTGCCCGTGCCAGCTTCGGTTATATGATGAACCGCCTGGAAAGCACCGATGAGGTGTTGAATATTCAGGCCGAGAACCTGATGTCTGCCGAATCCCGTATTTCCGATGTCGATGTGGCCACGGAAATGGCCGCCCTGACGCGTAACCAGGTGCTTGCCCAGGCCGGTATTTCGATGCTTGCCCAGGCCAACACAATGCCGCAGATGGCATTGAACCTGTTACAATAAGCAAGACTTCTTACCATGATAGAGGGACGGCCGGGCGGTTAAACTGGCCCGGTCGTCCTCGTTATGGATGTACGCCGGGAGCTTAATGTGGACTTGGGTCAATAAGGAATGAATCGATGAACCCTGCAATGCTCTATCGTCAAAACGCGATAGCTACACAAAATCGCTCACAAATCGTGGTCCTTCTGTATGAAGGTGCACTGCGGTTTATGAAACAGGCACTCATGGAAATCCATAATCACAATTATGAAGCCAAGAGTGAATCGTTAAGCCGGGCTCTGGAAATTATTTTTGAGCTGAACGCTTCCCTGAATATGGAGGCTGGGGCCGACATTGCCAGAAATCTTCGATCTCTGTACACGTTTGTCTGGACCCGTCTTAATGAGGTTAATGTCAAAAATGATGTGGTTCTTCTGGGCCGACTGATTCGCATCCTTGAAGACCTGGCAGGGGCGTGGAGACAGATCTCCGCATAACACACCACACTTGGAGAAGAACCTTATTTGATGGAAATGCGTCCGGAAAAACGCATTTCCTTATTTTTTGCTGGTTAACCCATATCAACCAGCTTCTCATTACGGCCGGACTGCCTTGAGCCTGATTGGGGCGGTTCAGTTTTCATATCTGCCCGATAAAATCCCCCATGCACCTGCTGGGCAGTTGATTATCTGCTTTTGCATCCATCAGAAACATGGCCTTGTTGCGTTTGGAGCGTTTATAAGGCCTGGGAAGGTGGGGGACTTATCCTGTCAATCATTCGCAAAAAAAATAAAAAAATATTTCGCACCCAATCTGCACTTTCACCCGCGTGATACAAAGCAATATCGGTCCTTGATGGTTTTTGCCCAAAACCCGCTTTTTAAGGCCTTAAGAGCGTTTTTTTTTCTGCGATAATGGACTGTGTTGCGTTGGATTCAGCGCAGCCCGTGAATAAAAAAGAGCCTGACAGGGGCAAGTAAAAACCTTTTTCTTAAAGGAGTCACAAACATGCTGGCAATTAAGAACAACATTATGGCTGAAAACGCCGCACGACACCTCGGTACAAGCTATGACAAGCTGTCCCAGTCAATCGAAAGATTGTCTTCGGGTCTGCGAATCAACAGCGCCAAGGATGACGCTGCCGGACTGGCGGTACGTGAATTGATGCGTGCGGATATCGCCGTCATCAAGCAGGGCACACGTAACGCACAGGATGCGATCAGTATGCTTCAGACGATGGAAGGTGCGATGGCCGTTGTTGACAGCGCCCTGATTCGTATGAAAGAACTGGCCGAACAGGCCGCAACCGGTTCCTATTCCGAACAGCAGCGGCGGATTATGGACAACGAATTCAAGCAGATGATTGCTGAAATCGATCGTATTGCCGGAACGACCACGTTCAACAGCATCAATATGCTGAACAGCGCCGGCGCCGCCAATGTTATTCACTTCGGTGAAAATTCCAGTATTACCGTCAATTCCGTGGATATTCGCTCCACCGCACTCGGTGTGGACAGCGCCTCAGTGTCGATTAATGGTGCCGATGGTACCAATGCCCAGGCTGCTCTGGATCTGGTTACCACCGCGATTGAACGCAAAGACAGTGCCCGCGCCAGCCTTGGTTATATGATGAACCGTCTGGAAAGCACCAACGAAGTGTTGAATATTCAGGCCGAAAATATGATGGCTTCTGAATCCCGTATTTCCGACGTTGACGTTGCCACGGAAATGGCGTCGTTGACCCGGACCCAGGTGCTTGCCCAGGCCGGCGTGTCCATGCTGGCTCAGGCCAACAACATGCCTCAGATGGCGTTGAATCTGTTGCGGTAAGCCTTTGATTTGATGTAGCACTTACAGGAAGACTGCGGTATTTGCCGCAGTCTTCCTTTTCAATCCTCTGCTCATGTCTTCAGGTGGACATGTTACTAAAGCAGATTTTGCAATGACTTGTTATGAGTGATTGGGGAATCGTCAATGAATGGATTCAACACCTATCAGGAAACAGCAGTAACCACCCAGAGCCGCGGACGACTGGTGGTGATGCTGTATGACGGTGCGATTAAATTCCTGCGTCAGGCGATTCAGGATTTGCAGCACAATGATATGGCCGCCAAAGGCAAGCATATCGCAAAAGCCCAGGACATATTATTTGAACTGAATACCGTTCTGAATATGGATCAGGGCGGCCAGGTCGCTCAAAACCTGAGATCCCTGTATACTTTCATGCATCGGCATCTATCTGAAGCCAATCTTCAAAAAGATACCCAGAGGATACAGGAAGTGATTGGCATTCTTGAAGAACTGAATCAGGGGTGGAAGACGATTGCGAATTAATGATTTGACGATGTCAAATTTTCTGATTGGCCGCTGCATAGCGGCTTTTTTATTTTTAGAGGTGTTTGGTAAACAAAACCACAGCAAAAGCCGATAATAATGTATACCCAACGGGTATGATTATTCCGCGAGCAAAAGAAGCAAGTGGTTGAAGTTGCTGTACTTAGCCGCGACGAATCGGAAAATATCAAGTAGGATCAGTATAAAGACCGGCTTCGTTATTCTTTAATAACTCCTTAAGAGTATGTTATGAACGCCAAAGTGTTGATCGTTGATGATCAGAAGGATTTGCTGGAATTGCTTACTATGAGCTTGTCCGGCGAAGGTTACCTTGTCCGCACGGCCCAGAATGCCGCAGAGGCAGACTCCGCCATTAAGTTGGAAAAACCAGATATTGTATTACTTGATATATTGCTGCCCGATGTTTCCGGTATCCGCCTGACAACGCAATGGAAAAATGATGCTCAAACGGCTCATATTCCGATTATTCTGCTAACGGCCAAAGACTCGGAAACGGATATTATTGTGGGTCTCAGTGTTGGGGCTGATGATTATATTACCAAGCCGTTCAGTTCCAAAGTTCTTATTGCCCGGATGGAGGCGGTGCTTCGCAGGGCATATCCGGAAGGACAAAATGTCAAGCAGGTTCTTGCGGCCGGGCCGATACGGATTTTTCCTTCCGGCCGGCAGGCGTTTGTCGAGGGCCAGCCGGTACAGTTGACCGGCGCGGAGTTCAATATTCTTCAGGCTTTAATTCAGGCGGGCGGGGCAATTTTGTCGCGTACTGATTTAAGTCAATTTCTACAGGAACCCTCTGAAAATGGCAATAGCGAACGCGTGGTTGATGTACATATCGCCGCACTCCGGCGTAAATTAGGCAAGGCACGTAATTTTGTTAAAACCGTCCATGGGCAGGGATATCGGGCGGCAATCTGAAGCCTTCTTTATTTTTTCTCAGTTTTAACCGCGTTGATTTGCTGTTTGGCGATGTCTATTTCACCCGTAAACCGATTCTGAGCCTCCTGAGCCTGCTGAATGAGCTGCTCGGCGCTGGCGGGCTGATAGGCGGCTAACTCATAAGTCCATGTGTAAGAATCCACAATTCGTCCGGGCCAGAGGCATTCGGCAAAGAAATCAAACGGGAAAACGTCGTGAAGTGGGCGTTTCATCGTATTATGGCTATTGACGATTTCGTATCCGGGTTTTTCAATGCGGACCCGGTACTCGCCGTACCAGTTAAAGTTCACAGTCACCGGGGTTTGTCCGATTTCTTCGTCATTGAGCCAGACCACGGCATCGGCGGGGGTGGTTACAATGGTTAATTTTCGTTCCACGCAACCGCCGGCCAGCACTATGCCAAGGCATATAACCGCACTGATTATCCATAAAGACCGCATTGGGATCATCCTTTCCTGATGTAATCGACGCCGCCAGAATACCACGCATGAGGATGAAAATCAACACTAAGAAATACCGGTAATACGGGATTTTGGCTATTCAGGATAGGGGCAGTCTCTATAAAGACGCTGAGCCTGAGACGCGGTTTGAAGTCCCAGGCCCAGCTTGGAGGAGGAAAGAGATTATAAAATCCGACATTGTGTCGGCTGTTTTTGTGTCGGGCCTGTGTCCGAAGGACGCATCAGCCCGACTGGAGGAGGAGGAAAGAGCTTAGTAACGGCCCTGCAAATACAGGACCGAAAAATTCATTTTACAAAGAGCACCAGAGATGTTTGTCGATTTGCAGGCTGATCCAAAACAGGCAACTCATGTGTAGCCTCCAATTTTTTCCCAACTCTACAAACACCATGTTCACCTTGGCATCACTATACATCATTTTGGGCCGGCAATCTAATAATTTTATTTATTTTCGGAAAGGACGTTTTTGGAACGCCCATTAAATCCATTTTGCTAATGATAACTTATTTTTAAATAATGGGTTATGGTGGTACCTGAAAAAGTCGGGAAGGACTTATATCAATCCCAAAAGATAAAAAATTTTACTCTCTGTAAAATAGAAACGTCAATAACAGTGAATGGATTTATACCTGTTTGGCGGATGCTGGTATCCGGTTTTATGGCAGGATATTCAGAAAAAAAACCATTTTTTTAGGCCTATAAAGGGTGATTTTAAGATATTATCTATGAGACATTTAAGGAGAAATCGATGGGATGGGATAAAACGGTTTATCGAAAGATAGTATCGGCAGGGATAGTTATCCTGTTGATGGCGGGGCCTGTTGTTTGGGCAGGGGCCATCGACCGGAAGGCGCTTGTGACGCGACATAATATTATGCTTGATAAAGTCGATGCTCTGAGTCCATTGTCAGTGGGGAATGGGCGGTTTGTTTTCAATGCTGATATCACGGGTTTGCAGACATTTCCAGAAGCCTACAGCAAAGGCATTCCGCTGACTACGATGGCCGAGTGGGGCTGGCAGAGCTTTCCAAATACGGAACAGTATAAGCTTGAGCAGACCTTTGTGGGGATTCCGACAGTCGCAAAAACAGTGCCTTATAATATCGAGTCGAAATCGCCTGCGGCTCAGTGGCTGCGGGCCAATCCCCACCAGACGAGCCTGGCCCGAATTGGGTTCGTTTTGAAAAAGGCGGATGGTGCGACGGCAGCGGTAACGGATATCGCTAATATCCATCAGGAATTGAATTTATGGACGGGCACGCTGACCAGTTCATTTGAAGTGGAAGGCAGGAAAGTCCTTGTTAATACCGTATGTCATCCGGATATGGATAATGTTGCTATTAAAGTTCAGTCCGACCTTATCGCCGAAGGGCGGCTGGGGGTGGAGATTGCCTTTGCCTATCCTTCCGCGACATGGGGGAATGACCCGGCCGACTGGGGACAGCCCGACAAGCATAAGACTACATTGGAGAAAAAATCCGGGGATTCGATTCGGATTAAGCACGACTTGGATACGCTGGTCTATTCCTGTAATGCGGTGTTTGATAAAGGGACCGAGGTGAGTCAGGGGCAGCCGCATCATTTTACTCTGACACCGAAAAATGATGATTCTGTATGGAATTGCAGCGTTGTATTTTCGCAGACGCACAAGATGAAAAATCCTCCGGCCTTTGGCACGGTGGCGAAAAAAAGCGAATCGCACTGGAAGGCATTCTGGACTTGCGGTGGGGCGATTGATTTGTCGGGCAGTACCGACCCGCGATGGAAAGAGCTTGAACGGCGGATTGTTCTGTCGCAATACCTGACGGCAATTCAGTCGGTCCAAAAGTATCCGCCGCAGGAGACGGGGCTGACCTGCACGAGCTGGTTCGGCAAGTTTCACCTGGAGATGCACTGGTGGCACACGGTGCATTTTGCCCTGTGGGACAGGATAGAGATGTTTACGCCGAGTCTGGAGTATTATCACGATATCTTACCGAAGGCCCGTGAGATTGCCCGGCGGCAGGGGTACGATGGGGTTCGCTGGCCGAAGATGGTCGGGCCGGACGGGCAGGATGCGCCATCGGGTATCGGGCCGCTTTTAATCTGGCAGCAGCCGCATCCGATTTATTATGCAGAGTTGTGCTATCGGGCCAATCCCACAAAAAAAACGCTGAATGCGTATCAGGATATTGTCTTTGAGACAGCGGCATTTATGGCTTCTTATCCGACGATGGATACCGAGCATCAATGGTTTGAACTGGGGCCGCCGCTGATTACGGCGAGGGAATATAATACTTCGGATTATGCAAAGAATAAGAATCCGACGTTTGAGTTGGCGTATTGGCAATGGGGGCTTGCGACGGCGATAGAATGGCGCAATCGGCTTGGTGGGATTGGGGAGCCGAGATTATGGCAGAATATCACGGCGAATCTGGCCCCATGGCCGGTGCATGACGGGGTGTATGTGGAGCAGGAGTTTCCATTGGCTTTGGATGGGGGGCATCCCTGTATGCTGGGGGCGTACGGGATTTTGCCGGAAAGCCCGCGACTGGACAGGGCGATTATGGAAAAGACCCTCGAACATGTTTTGGACCATTGGGACTGGAGCGATACCTGGGGCTGGGATTACCCGATGATGGCGATGACGGCGGCCCGGCTGGGGCGGGGAGACCTGGCGATTCGATCACTGTTGCTGGATGTCCAGAAAAATACGTATCTGCCCAACGGCCATAATTTCCAGCGCGAAGGGCTACCCTGTTATCTGCCCGGCAATGGTGGCCTGCTGACGGCGGCGGCGATGATGGCGGCGGGGTGGGATAACGGCCCGACGAAAAACGCGCCCGGTTTCCCGGATGACGGGACGTGGGTGGTGCGATGGGAAAATCTGAAGAAAATGCCATAGAAAATACTCAATGCGGTGATAAAGATGCTGCTGGAAGCTGGCGGCTGAAAGCTCTTTGGCCGCGACGAAACGGAAAATTTCAAGTAAGATCAGAAAAATGACAGGATGACGATGATGTGTCTAACGAATTATGTATCAGGAGTAACCATGTTGAAATGTATTGCTTTATTGTCCGTATTGACGGTGTCCGCGTGTGCAGCAACCGCCCCGACAGGCCTGATGTGCGAGATGCTGGATAGCCCGGCGCTTACGACGATTGCCGATGCACAGCCGGAGTTCAGTTGGGTGGTCCAATCCGAGTTGTCCAATGATACCCAGACGGCCTATCATGTGCTGGTAGCGTCATCGTTGGAGAAACTGACACCCGAGCAGGCGGATATGTGGAACAGCGGCAAGGTGCCCTCCGACGCTCCGGTTCAGGTGGTCTATGGCGGTGCGGCGCTTGCAGTCAATAGCAGTTATTTCTGGAAGGTTCGCACGTGGAATAAAAATGATCAGCCTTCGGACTGGTCGGCGGCTCAGGAGTTCAAAACCGCTGCGGCGTTTTCGAGCTATTCTACGGCAAAATATTCGCTGATTCGGACGGAGGTTGCCCCCGTGCAAGTCAAGACTCTGGCGAATGGACATTACTTTATTGATTTCGGCAAGGATGCCTTTGGGTATCTGCGATGGACGATGCCCAAAGAAAAGACCGTACTGGCCAGCATCGGCGCCGGCGGTTCCACCGCAGTCCAGCTTACATCCGAAAATACGACGCCTTCCGGCCAGACCGTTGAAGTTCACTTTGGTGAAAAACTGGAAGATGGCGTTATCGACCGAAGCCCCGGCGGGACGATTCGTTATTATAAAGTGGACCAGGCACTGGCGGCGGGTACGGCCGAATACGAGATTCATCCGCCCAAGGACAGCCGCAATACGAGCGGTTCGGCGATTCGCATCCCCGAAGAAATCGGCGTCATTTGCCCGTTCCGCTATATCGAGATTGTCAATTGTCCGTTTACAGTCACCGCCGAACAACTGCGGCAGGTGACGGTTCATTATCCGTGGAATAATACGACCAGTGCGTTTCAATGTGATAATGACGCACTGAATCAGGTCTGGGAGATATGCAAATACACCATCAAGGCAACCTCTTTTGCAGGCGTCTATGTCGATGGCGACCGTGAGCGGATTCCCTATGAGGCGGATGCTTATATCAACCAGCTTTGCCATTACGCCGCCGACCGGGAATTCAGCCTGGCCCGATATTCCCATGAATACCTGCTGAGCCATGCGACCTGGCCGACGGAGTGGCGACAGCACTCGATTATGATGGCCTGGATGGATTACCTCTACACCGGCAACACCGAATCGCTGGGGGCTAAATACGATGTGCTGAAGAATGACAAGCTGATGCTCAGTTCCGCCCGGGCCGACGGCCTGCTGGACCCGAGTACGACCGATATCGTTGATTGGCCGGCCGGGGAGCGGGATGGGTATGATATGAAATCCATCAACACGGTGGTCAATGCATTTCATTACTTGAATCTGCAGCAGATGAAGCAGATTGCCGAGGTTCTGGGCAAGACCGCCGATGCGGCGACATTCCAGCAAAAGGCCGAGACGGTCTATAACTCATTCCAGACGGTTTTGTTTAATTCTTCGACAGGGTTGTACATCGACGGCGAAGGTTCGACGCATTCCTCGCTTCATGCCAATATGTGCGCGCTGGCATTCGGGCTGGTGCCGGAGGAGAAAAAGGCCGCGGTGGTTGCGTTTGTTAAATCCCGCGGGATGGCGTGCAGTGTGTATGGATCGCAATACCTGCTGGAAGCGTTGTATCTGGCTGGGGAGGAGGATTATGCCCTGAGCCTGATGACCTCAACGGCCAAGCGGGGCTGGATGAATATGATTGCCGTCGGTTCGACGATGACGCTGGAGGCATGGGATATCCAGTACAAAAGCAATCTCGACTGGAACCATGCGTGGGGCGCGGTGCCGGGCAATATCATCCCGCGGTTTGTGATGGGAATTATGCCGATGGAGGCCGGATTTAAAAAGGTACTGATTCAGCCCCGGCCGGGCACACTGGGCAATGCCAGTATTACCACGCCCACCATTCGCGGAGCGGTGAAAGTCTCGTTTACCAAATCCGGCCAGAACGACTACGACTTTACCATCGAACTGCCTGCCAATACCACCGGGCGGTTTGTCCTGCCGGCCAAAAAGATCTATACGACGGTGACGCTGGATGCTGCGGCTGTTACGCCGCAGACGCAGGGAACGATGCAGTTTATTGATTCCATCGGTTCGGGGCAGCACACGATTATCTGCCGATAGGATAACCGGCTTTTACATCAGGTACATCATTTATTATGGGAAAAACGATGCAATTCCGGCATTGAGGAAGGGATTATTTTTGCCTGCAATAAAATATGGACACAATGGCTCTGAAATGCAGGAATTTTAGGATTGCTTTCTTAAAATCCGGGAGGGTATAATAGGCCCAATAGTTTTATAAGGAGACCATTATGAAAACCAAATCAAATTACGCAAAGATCCTTGTTCCTGCAATTGTTGCGTCAATTTTATTGCTCATTATCGTTTTTTGCTGTCCGATCGCAGCGGAAGAAAAGAAAGTCAATGTGAAACCATCGGAACTGCCTGCAGTTATCAGCAAAGCTATTGAGCGGGCTTTTCCCAAGGGCCGGATTCTAACGATAGAAAAGGAAGTCGAAGGCGAAGACCCCGGGCAATATGATATCGAAATCAGCAGTGACGGCAAAGCGTATGAGGTGGAAGTCTCGCCGGAAGGGGTCATTATTGAATCCAAAGAGAAAGCTTCCGCAGAAGCACCCGAGGGGGAACAAGACAAGAAATGGACGGATTCCTTTGGGCAGGAGGATTGCACATTTGCTTCTGTTGGCAGAAATCGTTTCTTTGTCCTTGAACCGGGGTATCAACTGGTATTGGAGAGTTCTTCCGCCAAAGTCGTTATCACGGTTCTGGATGAAATAAAAAGGATCGGCAACGTGGAAACGCGCATTGTTGAAGAACGTGAAGAAGAAGATGGACAGTTAAAAGAGATATCAAGGAATTTCTTTGCGATTTGCAAAGACCATGGGGATGTGTTCTATTTTGGCGAAGAGGTAGACATCTATAAAGACGGCAAGGTTGTGGATCATGAGGGGCAATGGCGGGCGGATGATGGGAATTCACAGGCGGGTATTATCATGCCGGGGACGGTTTTACTGGGGGCTCGCTATTATCAGGAAATTGCCCCGAATGCCCAGGACAGGGCTGAGATTATCAGCACGGATGTTACGATGACAACGCCGGCTAGGACGTTCAAAAAGTGCCTGAAAACGGAAGAAACATCAGGCATCGATCCCGATGAGAAATGCCCGAAAACCTATGCGCCGGGTATCGGCTTAATTCAGGATGAAGATTTGCTGTTGACCAAATATGGCAAACTTGCCACGAAGCCGTAGGAATGCTGGATTATTGCTGCATCACAGTATCGACGAAAGGAAAAATGATGAGAGTGCAACTTGTTGGGCTTGGATTTATATTCGCTTTTATTACGGTGGTTCCTGTTTCGGCTCAGGGACGAATGCCGCAGGATTCCAATGACCTTGTCCCGTTGTCTGAAATCCTTATGCGTGATCCGTGCATTCTCCGCGACGATGCATCCCAGTCGTATTATATGGTGGGTTCCGGGCGAAACAGCGTCCGGATTTATACCAGTAAGGATTTGAAAACATGGCAGGGGCCTAAGACAATCTTTTCGACCCCGGAAGATTTTTGGGGGGATATTCGTATTGTTGGAATCTGGGCCCCGGAGATGCATAAATACAAGGGCAAGTACTATTTGTTTTTGACCTTTGATACGCGTAACCCATTTTCCGAGCAGTGGCGTGACTGGCTGCCGCGGGTGACGCGCGGTTCGCAGGTGCTGGTGTCGGATTCGCCCATGGGCCCCTTCAAGCCGTTCCAAAACTGTTCAACCCTGCCGCCGGATATGATGACGCTGGACGGTACATTGTGGGTTGAAGAGGGTGTGCCCTATATGGTATTCTGTCACGAATGGGTGCAGATCAAGGATGGAACTGTTGAATATATTCAGCTCAAGGATGACCTGTCTGAAACCGTCGGAGAACCCAAGCGGCTGTTTCACGGCAGCAACGCCAAGTGGAGCAGAAAGTCGGACGAGTACGGCTGTCATGTGACGGATGGTCCGTATCTTTATACGAGCAAATCCGGCAAGCTCTTTATGATCTGGAGCAGCGGCGGGTATAAGGGCTATACGCTCGGCATTGCCATCTCGGACTCCGGGAAGCTGGCAGGGCCATGGAAGCAGCAGGATGACGCTATCTATGAAAAAGACGGCGGCCACGGGATGCTCTTTACCACCTTCGACGGCAAGCTGATGATGGTGCTGCACTCCCCCAATAACCCCCAGGCCCAGCCGCATCTCTTTGAACTGGAAGATACCGGCGAAACGTTAAAGATTGTCAGGGAATTTACAGGGAAGTAGAAGGATTAAGCCGCTCTAAACAGGATTGCTTAACATCTTTCTCGATACCCGAGGATTTTTGCCGGCAGGAAAAGGATGGAGCGGACCAGGGCAAGCAGGACCTCGGCGGCGATGGCGATGATTTTAAAGGGGATCGACAATAACCAGATGACCGGCCAGAGGATCAGCACCAGCAGGGCCAGCGGGGCGCATAACACCAGCAAAATCGACCACAACAGCAATATAATCAACGCTTTCATTGTCGTTTATCTCCATATTTTGGATTTTAATGTACTCCATACTCTTAGACGGTTCTGGACAAGTGGTTTTCCAAAAATAACATTTTTCTGTGTTTCGAGTGATCGCCCAAAAAATTCACAAGTCATTGTAAAATAATGCCTTATGATATCTGTAATATGTTACTATAAATATGTGGTATAAAAATTATATAATTACTATAAATATATTGTATAATATGACGAAATAGACTATATAAATATAGTATATACAAGGATTTTATGTGTTATGGACTTAAAATATAAAAAACTTAGGCGAATTCAATTGGAGGAGGCGCTCCAGCAGTTTGAGGCGTTAAAGGCTGCGGCTGTCCCAGAAAAAGGGTGGATTCGGGCGATCCGCGATGCGCTGGGGATGAGCGGCCGGCAATTGGCCCGACGTATGGGGGTCAACCAGCAGCGTGTTGCCCGGATGGAACGGGATGAGCGGCCGGGGAAACTCACCCTTAAGACTCTGCAGGCTGCGGCCGAGGCGATGGACTGCGTGTTTGTCTATGGTATCGTTCCCAGGGATAGTTTGGAACAAATGATACGCAATCAGGCCAGGCGCCTGGCAAAAAAACAGACCACCCGCAGTAATCAACTGATGCGGCTGGAAAATCAGGAACTGGATGAGAAGGAAAAAGACAAAGCAATGAAAGAACTGGTCGAAGAGATAGTTCGAACCATGCCCAAGTCCCTGTGGGAGGAGTCGTAATGGACTTCCACTATCCACCCGGCGCGACACCGCTGAATGCAGATGAAATTGACGGGTTGATTCCAACACATATTACAACGCGGGCTGAGCTTGACCGGTGGGAACAGGATAATATCAATGAAGCCCTGTTGTGGCTGCAAAAGCAGAAGCGGAAAGAGGTGCTGAACGAGTCTTTTATGAAGCAATTGCATAAGAAGATGTTCTGTCATGTCTGGAAGTGGGCGGGGAGGTTTCGGCAAAACGAAAAAAACATTGGTGTTGCATGGTATCAGATTCCCATTGAGTTAAAGCAATTGTGTGACGATGTCGAATACTGGATTGAAAACAAGGCTTTTGAAGCAGATGAAATTGCCACTCGATTTCATCATCGACTTGTATCCATTCATTTATTTGCCAATGGCAATGGCAGACATGCCCGGCTGATGGCGGATGTTCTGCTGGAAACAAGGCTTCATCGACAGGCTTTCACATGGGGAAGTGCTAATCTGGCCAGCACGGGGCAAGATCGAAAACGATATATCGAATCACTTGTTGCCGCTGACCGGGGGGATTATACGGCATTATTGGAATTTGTCCGGTCATGACAGGCCAAAATGATCTTAATAACGAAGCGGAGGCTGGTTTGATGGGGGCAAATGCGGTACAATCCGGGCATGGCAGAATCGAAACATGACAGGCTGGAACGAATTCGGGAGTTGATACGGGCGTTTCCGACGGCGCCGGGGTTGTATTTTATGAAAGACGCCGGCGACCGGGTGCTGTATATCGGCAAGGCCAAGAACCTGCGCAGCCGGGCGGGGAGCTACTTTCAGCCGTCGGCGAACCTGGCCGAGAGCCGGGGGCCGTGGATTGTGGAGATGATTGACAAGACTGAGACGGTCGAGTATCTGCAGACGGCCAGCGAGGTCGATGCGATTTTGCAGGAAGCCCGCCTGATAAAGGATATTCATCCTCCGTATAACACAGACCTCAAGGACGCCAAGACGTTTCCCTATATTGAAATTCCCAGCCGACAGGATTTTCCGGGGGTGTATATCACGCGGAATCCCGATGCGAAGAACCGGTTGTTTGGGCCGTTTACGGAGGTCAGCGACCTGAGGGCGGTGTTTGTGGTGCTGCAGAAGATTTTTCGTTTTCGCACCTGCCAGCTCGAGATTTCGGCGGCTGATGAAAAACGCAGGTTTTTCCGCCCGTGTATCCTGTATAATATCCGCCAGTGTACAGCCCCGTGTGCGGACAAGATTTCCAAAGAAGATTACAAGAAGAGCATTGCCGAGCTGGTCGTGTTTTTGAAGTCCAAGCGCTCGGGGATTCTCAACGATTTCAAGAAGCAGATGGAAGCGGCGGCGGCCCGGCTGGATTTTGAGATAGCGGCGATGTACCGCGACCGGATTCGCCAGATCGAGAATCTCGATAAGCGGGGCACGGCCGACCGAGATGTGCAGCCGGAGGCGTTCCGGACTGACCCGGCCGAGGCGCTGGAGACGCTGCAGGCGATGCTCAAAAGCGAGCGACCGATACGGATTATCGAAGGCTTTGATATTGCTCATCTGGCCGGGCAGGAGATGGTCGGCTCGATGGTGCAGTTTATCGACGGCAAGCCGTTCAAGGATGGCTACCGGCGATTCAAGATCAAGACAGTCACGGGCGTGGATGATTACGCCTGCCTGCAGGAGGTGGTCGGCAGGCGGTACAAGCGGGCGGTCAATGGGGAGGAGTTGTGGCCGGACCTGGTGCTGATTGACGGCGGTTTGGGGCAGCTTCACGCGGTGCAGGAGGCGTTTGCGAAGCTGGGGGCGGCGACGCCGAACCTGATGTCGCTGGCCAAGCGGGAAGAAGAGCTGTTCATGGCCGGACGCGATAAGCCCATTCGCCTGTCGCGGACGTCGGCGGCATTGAAGCTGCTGCAGTATATCCGCGATGAGGCGCATCGGTTTGCCCAGCATTATCATCACCTGCTGCGGAGCAAAAAGATGCTGGAAGAGCAGTAGGGACAGCGGAATTGAGAATTTAGAATTGAGAATGAAGCGGATTCGCCTTCGGCGAGGCTAAATTGACCTCAAGCACGGAGGCTTGAGCTACTATAAATAGCGCGGAGGTGTGAGTTGCTCTGTGACTGCGGCAAAACGAGAAAATATAGTTTCAACGAAAGGTGCCAATCGTATGAAAAAGCAAACCATTACAATGTTGTTGATTGCAGGCGTTATGGTGATGCAGATGCTCATTACGCCGCTTTGGGCTCAAACGGAGGACCAGCCCATGGAAAAAGAAACCGCACAGCAGCGCGATGCCCGTATGGCCTGGTGGCGGCAGGCACGTTTCGGGATGTTTGTTCACTGGGGGCTGTACTCCGGCCTGGCCGGCACCTGGAAGGACAAGGCCGTGGGCACGCGGGGCGGTATGGAATGGATTCAGAATTATGTCAACGCCGACACGTGGGAATATGCCCACGAAGCCGTGCCGCGTTTTCAGCCCGCCAAAGATTTTGCCGTCGCATGGGCCCGGCTGGCAAAGCAGGCCGGCTGCCGCTACGTGGTCTTTACCTCCAAGCACCATGAGGGATTTGCCCTGTTCGATTCCCAATACACGACCTACGATGCCAAAGATATGGTCGGGCGTGACCTTTGCGCTGAGATCGTCGATGCGGTTCGTGCCGAGGGGCTCAAGGTCGGCTTCTATCATTCCGTGATTGACTGGCATCATCCGCAGTACGACTATACCGCGGCCAATCAACTGCCGCATCCGCTTCGCAAAATTCCTTCGCCCAATGGGCCGCGGAACCACGCGATCTACATCGACTACCTCCATCACCAGGCCGAAGAGCTGATGCGTCATTACGGCACGGTGGATATTATCTGGTGGGATTATTCCAAAAAAGGCAACGAAGGTCCGTTCTGGCGGGCGGATGAATTGATGGCGATGGTGCGACAGCTCCAGCCCGGGATTATCTCGAACAATCGGCTTTATCATATTCCGGATATCGAAGCCACCGACTCGGTGGGCCGGCTGAAAAGCTGGAATTACCAGCAGGGCGATTTCACCACGCCGGAGCAGAGGATTCCCTCGACCGGCGTCGAAGGCGTGGACTGGGAGGTGTGCATGACCCTGAACACGACGTGGGGGTATTCCGAGCATGACAAGGCCTGGAAGTCGGACGAAACGCTGATTCGGAATCTGGTGGATATTGTCTCCAAGGGCGGCAATTACCTGCTCAACATTGGCCCTAAAGGGGACGGCTCGATTCCGGAAGAAAGCGTCAGGTCCATGCAGGCGATTGGCCGGTGGATGGATGTCAACAGCGAGGCGATTTACGAGACCGCCGCCAGCCCCTTCGAGGCGCCGGCATGGGGCCGCTATACCCGCAAGCCGGGAGTGATTTATGCGCATGTGTTTGACTGGCCCAAAGATGGGCGGCTGGCTGTGCCCGTCCGGAAGTCCCAGGTTAATGAGGTGTGTTTGCTGGCCGATGCGAAAACGCCCTTGAAGATCGAAGCCGACGGCGAAGGGGTGATTATCATCCTGCCGCAGCAGGCCCCGGATGCGATTGCCTCAGTCGTTAAGATCAGCTATCAGGAACAGTAGCTGAAGCTTCCAGTTTCAGAGGATGGCAGAAAAATCGAAGCAGGGATGCTCCGGCTACGTTAGAAAAACGGCGTGGAGAAAAATGGACATGCCTCCTTTTTCAACAGCCTCATTGCCCTTATTTAGCCATTTCTAATTATCCTAAGCCTGCGATCCTCCTCTAAAGGGGACGCTTGATATGTGAAAGATGATTATAACATTTTAAAATAGTTTCTCTGGGGGTAATTGTGCCAGGATTGGGATTCCAGTATGCAAGCTTCATCCATCTTGCTGCACGGGCAGAATGACCATTGACCAGCCATCCGTTTACGTTTCGATTTAAAAAACCGTTTAATGCCGACTTTACCTGCTCTTCGGTATAGTCCTGTCCCATATAGTGTTTTGCAAGCACATAAACCATACCTCCTTCGTTTTTTATCCGCCCAGGGTCGACTGGCGGTTTCAGACCGGGAGTCTTATTGAATATTTCCAAGGCCCTCCCGTAATAACCCCCGTCCAGATAAGTCGGCAAAGTTAGATGGATATTCCACTTGTCATACATCTTTGGATTTTGAAGATAATGATCTTCGTACTCGACATATTTTTCAAATGAATCCGTATCCTGTTTATTATTCAGCAGCCAGTACAGCAGGGTCATATCCTCATAACGCATCGGTTCAGGTCCGCATATTACATCTTCGGGATAGACAAAATCTCGCAATTTCGGCTGCTCTTTTTGCTCAATTGCTTCTTTTAGCCATTGATAGGCCTTTTCTGCCAATCTTATGGCTTTTTCATTATAATCGACCAAAATGCAGTTTATTGCAATGGTCACGTCGGCACCTGCAGAACTTGCTAAACCACCAACTATTTTCGCCTCTGTATAAGAATCGTTTATTGCTAGCCTGTATCCAGTATCCTGATCAATTATACTTTTCAATTCTTCAATAGAAAAACTCTTCATTTTGCATTCTCAATATAACACAGAATTTTTTGCTGCTCCCATTCCAACGGTTCTTGTACGGTACTGATTTGATAATAAGTTTAAAAATAGAAACAGGCGGCCATTTATTTTGCGTCTTATCCTCATAGTAGGTAAATGTCCCTGTTTATCCTCCATTGCCCCAATTTATCATATGATATTCTATCTCATTTTACTCAACACGTACTCAAACGCTTGAGAATACTCCCTCCGAAGACCAGGGGAACCGAAGTGTCGCTCAAGTATCTCCAACGCTTTCTGCGGTAATTCCAGAAAAATATAACAAGCAGCAATACAAAGATCAAACTGTTTATCACTGTGCAATCGTTCATCAGACCGCTCGTACCCTTTAATAATCGCTTCAATAGTAGAATATTCCTCCATGAATGGAAAACACCATGTTTCGACAAAGACCTTCATGCTCTCAACACACTCATTGGCATTATCTACATCATAAAGATACCAATAGTTTGATCTCTGCCCATAGGGAGCAATGTTATTAATCTGATTCCGAAAAAGCAATGCTGTGAATCGTTTCTTAGCAACTCGTGCCAACGGATGATTACTGGCCATTGCTGCAA
Organism: Anaerohalosphaeraceae bacterium; assembly: GCA_039679345.1. Taxonomy (GTDB): domain Bacteria; phylum Planctomycetota; class Phycisphaerae; order Sedimentisphaerales; family Anaerohalosphaeraceae; genus Anaeroglomus. The sequence continues at coordinate 1,914 of JBDKVE010000167.1, read as the reverse complement.
TAATCGGAACCATCGGTTGGAATTCAAATCTAATATGTGGCAGTATATGGGCTACCGCTGTAGGCTTATACTTCGGTCTCAGGTCAAAGTAAAATTCAACTTCTTGTACGAAATCTGCACATGTCCGCCTATATAATAAAGAGTCATTGCGGCGTATGAAAGACATTCGTTCAAAACACCCATCCAGAGAACATGCTACGAACGCCTTTACAAGAGCATTTTTGACAGACTGCCGTTTAATTATCATGGTCTTATCTCCACGGCACGACGAGGAAATTTGCCCTACAGGCACCATTTGTTTTGCGTTTTATGCTCATAATAGTAACTATGGGACTTTTTCAATAGCCCCACTACCCCAATTGTTTTTATTATTTCTCAAAATAGTTGATCGTCTTGATCCTTGAGCTTTGTCTGTTTTATTTCGGAAACATGACCATCCTGGTCAATCATAAATAATCCTTTTGTATAAAGAAAACCGCAATTAAGTTCAAGTATGTACCAACCATGCTCTCCGATCAACAATTCATATTGGACTAATTTCTTAAATATTAATGGATCTTCATCTATCTGTCGTTTTTGCTCCGCACTTAAAGCTTGTTCACTAGAAGTTGAGACAACAAATGATGGTAAAGGGGAATCATTTTGATAAGCATAGGCACATACATCAAATAGAGTAAAATATTGGCGGTCATTTTTTTCTTTATACTTTTTAACCAATTCTTGCCAACTCTGTAATTTGTGAACTCTATCTTTAATGATCATTTCTTTATTTTGTACAGAAGATATAATCGACGGCAATAATATACATACGACAAATAACACTGATACGACTAATCCAAATATTCTTTTTCTCATGATGCACCTCTCTATAAGAACCTAATACATATTCCAATCATAAAGTAGCATAAAGGGCGCCAGAAAAAATAAAGACACGCGCCTTTTGTTTTATGTCCTTTGCTCATGATGGGTTCCTTCTTTCATTGTCCCTGATCGTGCTCGGCTCCGTGTATCGAGGTTATAACTCTGTGATTTCGACTTGCAGCGCGTCCCGGGCTGCGGGCCAGGGGGCGGTCTGGATGAGGCCGAAGGCGCGGGCGGAGGCGGCCTTGAGGGCGGTCTGGAGGGCCGGGCCGAGGTCGCCGCCTTGTGCGGATTCGGCGATGAAGCCGGCCAGCAGGGTATCGCCGCAGCCGACGGTATTGACGACCCGGGCCGGGGGATTGACGATGCGGCCGGAGCAGGCCTTATCCTGTGTGACGGCGATGGCGCCCCGGGCGCCGCGGCTGACTAAAACGATGCGAACCTGCCGGCACAGGGTGCGGGCGGCCTCCATGATATCCGGCTCCGTATCGGGGATGGATTCGTCCAGCAGTTCCCGCAGTTCGTCGAGATTGGGCTTGATCAGTTCGAGTCCGCCTTGCCGGACGGCTTTTTTCAGGGCCGGGCCGCTGGTGTCCAGAACGATTTGGGCCCCGCGGCTGCGCAGGCCGGCGATAATGGACAGGCATTCGTCCAGCAGGGCACCCTGCGGCAATGAGCCGGCCAGCGCGACGATGCTTCCGGGCCGGACGAGGGTATCGAGGTCGTCGGCCAGGGACCGCAGCGAGGCGGTGTTAGCCAGCGTATCGGGGGCGCGAAGATGGCTTTCCTGTCCCGAGCGGGTATCGATAAGGGTGATATTGTGGCGGGTGGTGCCGGGGGCGGCGGTCAGGCGAACCTCCACCCGGGGCTTGAGCGGCTCGATGGCGGCAAGCATCTGGTGGAAGTCGGCCTGTCCCCACAGGCCCGCGGCGATACTGGGGATATCCATCCAGGCCAGCGCCGAGGAGATATTCATCGCTTTGCCGGCACAGGTCAGGGTCTGCGAGTCGATTTTCTGATGTTCGCCCCAGACAAAGCCATCGACCCGGCAGG
>JBDKVE010000166.1:0-11532 GCA_039679345.1 Anaerohalosphaeraceae bacterium | reverse complement strand
ATACAACATACTCGGCGGCAATCAGTGTACTCCGCTGCATACCATCACACTGCCGTTTACGCGAGGTCTGCTGGGTCCCATGGATTTTACGCCCGGCGGTTTCATCAATCGCGCGCCGGGGGAGTTTAAAATCACCTCACCCTCCCAGGTTATGGGATCCCGCGCCCGACAACTGGCCATGACGGTCATCTATTTCAGTCCTCTGCAGGTCCTGTGTGACAGTCCCCGCAATTATCGCGCCCAGCCCGGCGTGGAGTTTCTTCGGAATCTGCCCACCGTCTGGGATGAGACGGTGGTTCTGGAAGGCGATGTTGCTCGCTCTATCATTATTGCCCGGCGCTCAGGAGATAGCTGGTACTTAACGGCGATGAACGGGGATGAGGCGATGCAATTACAGGCCCACCTGACATTTCTGGACAAGGGCAAATGGACGCTGCGCCGCTTCGCGGACAACACGGAGTCCTCCGATTATCAGGCTGTTGCCCAGTCCGCTGTCGCAGTGGATGCCAAAACCGTTGTTCCGATTTCAATGCTGCCTGCCGGCGGCTTTGCCGGAATCATCACCAGAGAAAAGTAATCTATGAAAAGTCGAATATTTAGTCTTCCGTTTCATGATCTGAATAAGGATGTCTATCGTATGATGCATGTATTTAAGAAATTATGGGTTTGTACAATCTGTTTTTCGCTGGGATCAGTATTCGCTGCGCCGCAGGACACCGCATCCGAGGAAACAATCTGGCTGTCCAGCCTCGATGTGTCGCGTGTTGAACAGGGGTGGGGCCAGGCTCGTTCAAACCGTTCCGTTGATAACAGGCGTCTGATGATCGCGGGCCAGCGATATCAAAACGGCATCGGCACCCATGCCAATTCCAGCATTCCCCTGCTCCTGGATGGCAACGGAGTGGAACTGTCGGGATGTGCCGGCCTGGACGATGAAACCAACGGCCGCGGGTCGGCGGTGTTTCAGATTACCGCCAACGGAAAAGAGATTTGGACCAGCGGGCTGATGCGCCCGGGTGATGCGGCAAAGGAATTTACGCTGGATGTCAAAGGGGTCAAATCCCTGGTGCTGCAGGCACTGGATGGCGGTGACGGGTTTGACTACGACCATGCGGACTGGGTGGACCTGAAACTCACCATGATCAATAACGGCAAGCCGAAACTGGATATTCCGCCCATCGAAGATGCGGTAATTTTAACCCCAAAACCCGCTGCCTCGCCCCGCATGAATGGAGCCAGGGTGTTCGGCGTTCGTCCCGGGTCTCCGTTTCTGTTCACAATTGCGGCTACCGGCGACCGCCCGATGACCTTTTCGGCGGATGGACTTCCGTCTGGACTGACTCTCGATTCCGAAACCGGACAGATTACGGGAAAGCTGGAAAAGGCAGGGGAATACAAGCTGATGCTCCATGCCAAAAACGCACTCGGCCGGGCCGATCGGGAATTCAAAATCGTGTGCGGTTCGCAAATCGGTCTGACCCCGGCAATGGGCTGGAATAGTTGGAACTGCTTTGCCGGTGCGGTCACGGCAGAGAGCATCAAGGCGGCTGCGGATGCCATGGTGAAAAGCGGCCTGATCGATCACGGCTGGACGTACATTAACATCGACGATTTCTGGCAGGTGCATCGCGATTCAAAGGATCCTACGCTCCAGGGGCCCAAACGCAGTGACGACGGACGTATCCTGCCCAATCCCCGCTTTGCGGACATGAAAGGCCTCGTGGATTACGTTCACGGCAAAGGGCTTAAAATCGGCATCTATTCGGTGCCCGGTCCCTGGACGTGCGGCGGCTGCGTTGGCAGTTTTGGCTATGAATTGCAGGACGCCCAGCAATACGCCGAATGGGGATTTGACTATCTCAAGTACGACTGGTGTTCCTATAATCCCGCCTTTGAAGACCGTCGTGACGATAAAGACTGGAATCCATACTCGGCACCCAATATCCAGTATTCCGGCGGCGATCATCCGACAAAAGGCCGGCTTCCCTTCAAGCGGATGCACGAGGCGCTGGCTGATCAGCCGCGGGACATCATCTACAGTCTTTGCCAATACGGGATGGGCAATGTCTGGGAGTGGGGAACCGAAGTCGGCGGCAACTCCTGGCGCACTACGCAGGATATCAATGATAGTTGGGGCAGCATGTCAGGCATTGGATTCCGACAGGCCGGTCTTGAAAAGTATGCCGGCCCGGGGCATTTCAATGACCCCGATATGCTGGTCGTCGGTCACGTGGGCTGGGGAAATCCCAAACCCACGAAGCTCACGCCCAATGAGCAATACACCCATATCAGTCTCTGGAGTCTGCTCGCATCGCCCCTGCTGATTGGCTGCGATATGACCAAGCTGGACGATTTTACCCTGAATCTGCTGACCAACGACGAAGTCATCGAAGTCAACCAGGACCCCCTGGGACGTCAGGCCGGCCGGATTACTCAGGAGGGTACCCGTGAAGTCTGGGCCAAGCAGATGGAAGACGGTTCCATGGCCGTGGGCCTGTTTAACCGCAGTCAGCGGGAACAAACCGTGACCGTCACGTGGTCGGATATTGGCATTACCGGCCGGCAGTCTGTTCGCGATCTGTGGCGCCAAAAGGACCTGGGTGAATTCACCGGGCAGTTTCAGGCACAGGTTGGCCGTCACGGTGTGGTCCTGGTGAAAATCACCCCGGCCAAACAATAATTGAATCGAGACAGAAATCATAAACGAAGCGGATTTGCTTCTTGTTAGGAGTCAATACATTATGTCTAAAAAAGCACGTCATCTAATTAAAAGTATTTACACGGCGGATCCGCGGGCTCATGTGTATAACGGCAAAATTTATATTTTCCCCTCGCACGATATCGAGTCCGGAATTCCCGAGGATGACACTGGAAGTCACTTTGATATGCGCGATTATCACGTGTATTCGATGGCGGATCCCGAAGGGGACGTAATCGATCATGGTATCGCGCTTGATATCAGCGATGTGCCCTGGGCCCGCCGTCAAATGTGGTCCAACGATGTGGCCTGTAAGAACGGGAGATATTACATGTATTTTCCTGCAAAAGATCAAAACGATATTTTCCGAATCGGCGTTGCGGTCAGTGACAAGCCCGAAGGCCCGTACAAGGCCATGCCGGAACCGATGAAAGGCAGTTTCAGTATAGACCCATCGACTTATCAGGACAATGATGGTACGCACTATATCTACTTTGGCGGGATTTGGGGCGGTCAGTTGCAGCGGTACAAAACAGGCAAGTATGAACACAACGACAACCTGCGAAAACCCGGAGAACCCGCAATCTGTGCCAAAGTCGCCCGCCTGTCTGGCGATATGCTCGAATTTACAGAACAACCGCGTGATGTTGTGATTCTCGATGCGTACGGAAACCCGCTGAAAACGGAAGACGAGAACCGTCGGTTTTTTGAGGCGCCATGGATGCACAAATACAACGGGAAATATTATTTCTCCTATTCGACGGGCAATACGCATCTGCTTTGTTATGCCGTGGGGGATAACCCCTGTGGGCCATTTACCTATCAGGGGGTTATCATGACGCCGGTGGTTGGATGGACAACGCACCATTCCATTCTCGAATACAAAGGGAAATGGTACTTGTTCCATCACGACAGTAAAGTGTCGGGCGGAAAAACCTGGCTGCGCAGCATGAAAGTAATCGAACTGAACTATCGTAAAGACGGATCGATTGAAACCATTGATGGAAATGCAGACGAATAAAGGCCGTATGGCCCCGGATGAAACCGTACTGGTGTTTATCCGCGATAATTGCTGATTAAGGAGAATTCAAATGGTCACAAGACTATATCTTGGAATACTGACGGTTTTTCTTGCTTTATCTTTCTTGGGTGACGGGAATTGCCTTGCTCAGCCGGATTCCCAATTGATTCCGGAGGATTTCAAGCCGGCCTCGTCCAATCAGCCGGGACGCCTGTATCCCCAGGTCAACTCTGAAGGCCGTGTACGTGCTCAAGTCACTGCTCCGGATGCCAAACAGGCTCTTCTGGATATCGGGGGTAAAAAATATCCTCTGACAAAAAATGAGGACGGCGCCTGGGTGGGTCAATCCGATCCCCAGGACGAAGGATTCCATTATTATCAGCTCGTGATTGACGGTGGCCAGGTTCCGGATCCGGGTAGCATGTATTTCTACGGTGCCGGCCGATGGGGCAGCGGCATCGAAATTCCGGCCAGGGATCAGGATTTCTATGCACTCAAGAATGTCCCCCACGGACAACTGTGTGAACATCTGTATTTTTCGAAAATTACGAATGCCTGGCGTCGTTGTTTTGTCTATCTGCCGCCGGATTATTACAAAGACGGCTCGAGGCGATATCCCGTTCTGTACCTCCAGCACGGCAGTTTTGAAGATGAGACAGGCTGGGGCGTTCAAGGCAAGGCGAATCTGATCCTCGACAACCTGATTGCTGATCAGAAATCCGTCCCGATGATTATTGTCATGGACAATGGTTATGCTTCCGTGCCGGGGTCAAATGACGGCGGCGGACGCAGAGCCCCCCGCGGCAGCTCGGCCTTCGAAGACGTGATGATCAGGGAGATTATCCCGATGATCGATGGCCATTATCGTACGCTTGCCGATCGCCAGCACAGGGCGATGGCCGGCCTCTCGATGGGCGCCAATCAGACCATTCGGATTACCATGAACAACCTCGATACGTTCTCCCATATCGGCGGTTTCAGCGGGACATCCAATTATCCGGACACAGCACCCCTCGATCCGGAAACATTCATGAACGGAGCATTCAAAGACGGCCAGGCGCTCAACAAACAAATCAAACTCTTCTGGCTTGGTTTGGGAACCAAAGAGCCAGCTCCGTTCCCGGGCTCTGTCGGAGCATTCAGGGCGATGCTGGACAAAGTCGGGATGAAATACGTGTACTATGAGTCGCCTGAGACGGCGCACGAATGGCAGACTTGGCGACGCAGCTTATACCAGTTTGCCCCTCTTCTGTTCTCGGACCTGAAAGCACAATCCGCCGGCCCGGCTGAACCGGATGGATTGCGTATCTATACTGCCGGACATAGTCTGCATTGGTATGTGCCGGATATTCTTGCTGAATTGGCGTTGGCTGCCGGCACTAAAGGACACAAAATAGTGGGAGTGCAGAGCCTGGGTGTATCACGCACCCTCCAGCATTGGAACCATCAGGATGGCCGAAATCAGGCCAGGCAGGCATTAGAAACAGGGGATGTGGATGTATTAACGCTGTCTCCGATTCAGTTCCCGGACGAGGGGATTGAAAACTTCGTCAAATTGGGACTGGAACACAATCCCAAGATGAAGTTTTCCGTGCAGATTTCATGGGGCGGGCCTGACATCGACAATCAGGATTTTGACTTTTCTTTACTCATGAGCCGGCCTGACAGGGAAAAAACCCCGGAACAACTCAAAACGCTCAATCAGAAAAATGAGATTGCCGGCCAGGAACAAGCCGCAAAGATCAACGAACAGGTTGGACGTCAGGTCGTCTTTCTTGTCCCCACCTCGCAGGCCCTGACAGCTTTGCGTACTATGATTTATAACAAACAGATTCCGGGCCTGGACAAGCAGGCCGAATTGTTTGCGGATAATATCGGACATCCGACAGCGCCTCTGCAGGTACTGAATGCGTATTTGCACTTTGCTGTGATCTATGGCCGCAGTCCGGTGGGTTTGCCGATTCCCAGCGTCCTGAAAAACGCCGGCAAGCCGCAGTGGAATAATGAGACGTTCAATCGTGCTCTTGCGGAACTGGCCTGGACAACCGTGATAAACTATCCCCCCAGTGGTGTGAAAGCTCCGATGCAATAAATCCGGATCATTTCGGCAAGCAGGGATGATAATAACCTAATTATTTAGGAGATTGGGTCATGCAGGGAAAGACCTATTTAATTATAGACAACCTGATCGTCGAAGGGAAGGCCCGGCCCTTCGTTATTGTCATGGACACCGGTACATGGGCCGGGAACGACCACGTCGCATTGAAGGTGTCCCCTGGCCGCCGGAAGGCTGGGCGGACACCTTTAAGAAGGTTCTTTTAGAAGAAATAAACCCTTGAATGGCAAACATGGCGACGTAGTCTGTATCAGTTTGCACCGCTGCTGTTCAGGGATTAAGTGGTAGGTGTCATAAAACTGAGTAAATATATACCCAACGGGTATGATTATTCCGCGAGCAAAAGAAGCAAGTGGTTGATCCTGCTGTACTTAGCCGCGACTAAACAGGAAATTTCAAGTACGATCAGTATAACAAGCAATATAAATCATTAACGAATTAAGGAGGTCATCAAATGAACATCAGATTTATTATGTTACTGACAATGGTCATGATAGGAAGCCTCTGTTTTGCTCAGGCCGAGCAGCCGGCCATCAAAGACGATTTCAAGCCCTCGTCTTTGAATCAGCCCGGCCAGGAATATCCCCAAGTCAACTCGCAGGGCTATGCCCGGTTTCGCATCGTGGCCCCGCAGGCCCAGAGTGTCAGCGTCAGCCTGGGGCTGGGCGGACGCGGCGGCACCACACTTGCCAAAGCCGACGATGGCGTCTGGATGGGCACCACGGCAGGACCGCTGGATGAAGGCTTCCACTACTATCATCTGACGGTGGATGGAGGAACCTTTAACGACCCCGGCGCCCTGAACTTCTACGGTTCCACGCGATGGGAAAGCGGCATTGAAATTCCAGCTCATGACCAGGATTTCTACGCCCTGAAAGACGTCCCCCATGGTCGTGTACAGCATATTCTCTTCCCCTCCAAAAGCACCAACACCTCACGCCGAGCGTTCGTCTATACCCCGCCGGACTACGAGAAGGATCTGAACCATCGCTATCCGGTGTTGTACTTGCAGCACGGCTGGGGCGAGGATGAAACCGCCTGGAGCAACCAGGGACGCGTCAATCTGATTATGGATAACCTGCTGGCCGATGGCAAGACCAAACCTTTCCTTATCGTGATGACCTACGGCATGACCAACGAGATCCGATTCGGCGGCCTCAGAAATTTCGATATTGGGCCATTCCAGACGGTTCTTGTCGACGAATTGATTCCCTATATTGATGCTATTTTCCGTACTTTTTCCGACCAACCCAACCGTGCCATGGCCGGCCTGTCAATGGGCGGCATGGAAACCAAGACCATTACCCTGAAGAATCTGGACAAGTTCTCTCACATCGGTTTGTTGAGCGGCGGCATCATCAACCCAAACGATGTCAACTCCACACCCGGCTTCAAGGAAAAAGTCAAGCTCGTGTTCTGCAGTTGCGGCAGCCGTGAAAATCCCGGCAATATCCAGGCCAATCACGAAGCCCTCAATCAGATAGGCATCGCAAACGTTGCGTATGTCTCGCCGGATACGGCTCATGAATTTCTGACCTGGAGGCGGAGTTTCTATCAGTTTGCTCCGCTGTTGTTCCAGGACCAGCCCCTTCCGGCGGTGTCTACCTCGAAACCGTCCGAACTAAGCGCGGAAAAGCCCATGCTTTCCGGTCAGACTATCCGCATCAAGGCCGGCTTGTCCACACCTTTTACGGATTCCAGCGGTAATGTCTGGCAGCCGGAGCAGGGATTTGAGGGCGGCGCCACGATTGATCGTGATTCAGCGACAGAGATTGCGGGAACTAAAGATTCGGCCCTGTTTTTAAGCGAACATTATGCAATGAACGCATTTTTCTGCAAAGTTCCCAATGGCAAATATATCGCGAAACTCTACTTTGCTGAGACATTCGAGGGTATTAGCGGTCCCGGCCAGCGGGTGTTTTCCTATACGGTGCAGGGACAGGAGTTTAAGGATTTTGATATATGGGCAAAGACCGGCGGTTCCAACCGGGCCTATGTCGAAACCGTTCCCGTAGAAGTGACCAATGGACAGTTCCGGATAGACTATACCACCCAGATCGAGAATCCGATGATTAATGCAATTGAAATCATTCCGCAAGCAGGGGCTGCCGGACCAGCCCCCGCCCCGGAGGCCCGCCGAGGCGCAGGGCGCCGATTCGGCGGACCAATCCAACTGGGAGCGGATGATAAGCCGGCATTCCCCGATCCCGCCCCTGATATTAATCAGAAACGCGAAGGAATTGCCCGCGGCAAAGAGGAAATGATTGAATACGATTCCAAGACCGTCGGCACCCGGCGTAAGATGCTTGTCTATACCCCGGCGGGCTATTCAACCGACCGCAAATATCCGGTACTTTACCTGTTGCACGGTATCGGCGGTGATGAGACCGAATGGCAGCGATTTGCCGCGCCGGATGTCCTGCTGGACAATCTGCTGGCCGATAAGAAGGCTGAACCGATGATCGTAGTGATGCCCAATGGCCGTGCCCAGCCGAACGATCGGGCGGAGGGGAATGTGTATAGCACCGCTCCGGCATTCGAGAAATTCGAGCAGGATTTACTCAATGATGTTATCCCCGCCATTGAAAAACGGTATTCGGTGCTGGCGGATCGTGAGCACCGGGCCCTGGTAGGACTTTCCATGGGCGGGGGCCAGGCCCTGAATTTTGGTCTGGGACATCTGGAAACATTTGCCTGGGTGGGCGGATTTTCATCAGCACCCAATACCAGGCCGGCTCAGCAGCTTGTTCCCGACCCGGCCAAAGCCCGTAAGGAATTGAAACTGCTATGGCTGGCTTGTGGCAATAAAGACGGCCTGATTTCCATCAGTCAGGATGTGCATGCCTATCTGAAAGAAAACAATGTGCCGCATGTCTGGCATGTGGATTCCAATGCCCATGACGCCACCGAATGGCGAAATAATCTGTATTACTTTGTACAGCATCTTTTCCGTGCGGATTCAGCAAATGGTGCAGAAAAACAAAAATAAGAATCTATTACGCTCAAGGTTTGGGTGGTGGACCCGGGTGTGGTTCTGGAAACATTGATAGTGCATAGCAAAAATCTTCCCAAATCTTATTTGGGGCCGATAGAAACCGTGCGTGGTTAGAGTTGTCCATGAAAAAATGGCTATGAATCAAAGAGCGATTAACCAAGAGAACTTATTTATGATAAAGACTGTTTATCAGAAGCGCTTGATCGGTTTTACGATTGCGCTGGTCGGTTTGATGGCTGGCTCGGGATGCACTCGAGTGTCCCATGTCAAACAGGCCGAAGACTGCCGTTGGATTGGAACCTGGGCGTCCTCTTCGCAGGACGTGGAGGCGAGTCTGATGCCCTCTGAATTTCAACAACTGAATGACACCACATTACGCCAGGTGATACGGGTGTCTGCCGGTGGACCGAAATTGCGAGTCCGCTTTTCCAATGCTTTTGCGGATTGGCAGGACAGCCTGAAAATCAGCGAAGCCTGTATTGCGGTGTCTGCGGGTGGAAGCGCCATTGAACCCCAAATGGCCAAACCGTTGACTTTTGGCGGGAATACCTCGGTCGTAATTCCTCATGGTACTCTGTATGTTTCTGATCCGGTTGATTTCGACCTGAAGCCGGGTTCCGATCTTGCGGTCACGATTCATGTTGCAAAAGCTCCGAAAAAGACCACTGGGCACCGCAGCGCCAGAGGCAAAGTGGTATTTATTCAATCAGGAAATGCCGTAAGCGAGAAAGAATTTCCGACTTCAGTCGCCAACACATGCTGGTATTATCTTTGCGGCGTGGAGGTACTGGCTAACCGTTCCGCTGCCGCCGTGGTTTGCCTGGGCGATTCGATTACGGATGGAAAAGGCTCCACCGAGGGACAAAACCGGCGATGGCCTGATTATCTGGCTCGCCGATTGCTTGCCGATCCTGAAACGGCCAATATTGGCATACTAAATCAGGGAATCGGTGGCAATTGCCTGTGGAGCGGAGGCATCGGCCAGCCTGTCATTCAGCGTCTGGATCGGGATGTGCTTGCCCAACCGGGAACTCGCTGGGTCATTTTGCTTGAAGGCATTAATGACCTTGGTGGGGGGCGTACATCCGCTGAAGACATAATCGTTTCTCTGAAGCAAATCATATCACGCTCGCAGGCGTGCGGCCTGCTTGTTTATGGTTCGACTATTCTTCCGTGCGGTGAATCCTTTTACTATAATAATGAATTGGAGGCAAAACGTCAGAAGATAAACAACTGGATACGGACCAGCGGCGTATTCGATGCTGTAATTGACTGGGACGCAGTTGTCCGCGACCCGCAGGCTCCTTCCAGGCTTCGTCAACAGGCAGATTCCGGTGACCATCTTCATCTGAGTGATGAAGGATACCGAATGATGGCTGAGTCCGTGAATTTGAAGTTGTTCTCAAACTAGCATATTGTCTGATCGCAGGGTACAAATCATCGGGCCGTACTATATAAAAGAATGACTAATTATTGGAGAACATTGAAATGAAAATGAAACTTAAATTATACATTCTGTTTTCGTTGATAGTGTTGGCTGTGAATACGTTTGCTGATTCAGATCCGAATTTCTATATCTTTCTTTGTTTTGGACAGTCAAATATGGAAGGCTTTCCTGGAATCGAAGAACAGGACAAGACCTCTGTGGATAAACGCTTTCAGGTCTTGGCCGCTGTTGATTTTCCGGACCTTGGCAGAACGAAAGGCAAGTGGTACGACGCGGTCCCTCCGTTGTGCAGGCCCAATTCGGGAATTTGCCCAGCCGATTATTTCGGCAGAACTCTGGTAGCCAATTTGCCGGGAAAAATCAGAGTGGGCATTGTGAATGTTTCAGTAGCAGGGTGTAAGATCGAACTGTTTGATAAAAATAATTATCAATCCTATGCCTCGACAGCTCCATTATGGATGGTCAATATTATCAAAGCATACAATGGAAATCCCTACCAGCATCTTGTCAATATGGCCCAGTTGGCCCAGAAAGACGGCGTGATCAAGGGAATCCTGCTGCACCAGGGAGAGTCCAATACCAACGATAAAGATTGGCCTTCCAAAGTCAAAGTCATTTATGACAACCTAATTAAAGATCTGAATCTTAAGGTTGACGACGTGCCTCTCCTGGCAGGGGAGCTGGTATATGCGGATCAGGGAGGTGCCTGTGCAAGTATGAATACAATTATTGCAAAGTTGCCTGAAACGATTCCCAATTCCTATGTTATTTCTTCGAAAGGCTGTACTTGCCAGCCGGACCACCTGCATTTCAAACCTGCAGGATACCGAGAGTTGGGAAAGCGATATGGTAAAAAAATGCTTTCCCTGTTGGGTTATCAAGTCAATGAATCGAAAGAATCCGGTGCACCGTCTTTTGTGCATGAAAATTCGCAGAAATAGGACATCTTGACTCTTTTTGAAAGGAAATTGTATGATTCATTCTAAAGTCTATATTTTATGTGCAGCAGGTGGTCTGCTGGTTACGCTAGGTGGATGTCGGACATTGAATGACAAGCAAACATCGCAAGTCCAAAACGTCTCTAGAGAAACAACCTCCACACTGATCGAGGATGGCGGAACAGGGCCATACAGCGCTCTGATGGTCAGTGACAGTAGTCTGGCAACGCATACGATATTCCGTCCCAAAGACCTGAATGGTTTCGGCAGGATAAATAAACTGCCGATTATTGCATGGGGTAACGGGGCTTGTGCGA
>JBDKVE010000165.1:0-24657 GCA_039679345.1 Anaerohalosphaeraceae bacterium | reverse complement strand
TGTGTTTTCGCTGGTGCCTTTCTGCATCATCTCGGTGGCCAGCATTTCCTCTTCGCGCCAGACCATCAGGTCTTTGAGCGAATGACGGATATGGTGCTCGGCGGTCAGCCGCACATGCAGTGGCTCGATGCTGTCGATCATACAGATATATAAATCCGGATTGAGCTGGCGAATCTGGTAAAAATCGAACGCCGGAAACAAACCATGCCGCCAGCGAAAGGTTGCGTGGGTATTGACGATAACATGCTCATGGTCCTGGGCCTTGGTGATGATATCTTTAAACACGCTGCGGCGGAGCGAATGCAGCCGCTGCAGCGAAATATCCAGAATCCGCCCCGGTGCGATATCCGGCGCCTCGGCATACATCATATCGCCGACATTGCACAGCAGGATATCCCTGCCGCGACCTCGCGCCAGTTCACACACATCGGCCAGATACCGCTTCTTGTCAATGCCCACCACGCCTGTAACGAGGATAATCATATATTCCGTTTCAGAATTTCTGCCAATCGCCGAGGTTTATAACGCAAAGTTCTCCAGCCGCTGTTGCTTGTCGAAATCCTTCAGCGAGATAATCAGTTCATCGATTTCACCCAACATTATCTTATCGAGGCTGTACAGTGACAAATTTATCCGGTGGTCTGTCAGCCGGTTTTGCGGAAAATTATAGGTGCGAATACGTTCGGAACGGTCGCCGGAGCCGATCATCGTCTTGCGCTGCTGCGAGCGGTCGGCGGCGGCTTTTTTCTGATAAAATTCAAAAATACGGCCACGGAGGATTCGCCATGCCTTGGCCCGGTTTTTGTGCTGGCTGCGTTCGTCACGCATACTTACGACAATTCCTGTCGGGAGATGCTCCAGCCGAATGGCCGTGGCGACTTTATTGACATTCTGGCCGCCCGGTCCGCCGGCACAACTGACATTTTCGACCACATCATCCGGCTTGATGTCCATATCCACTTCTTCCGGCTCCGGCAGTACCGCCACCGTGGCCGCCGAAGTGTGCACTCGTCCCTGGGATTCGGTCTCCGGGACGCGCTGGACGCGATGCCCGCCGCTTTCATAACCTAAATGTGCCCATACGCCGGGGCCGCTGATGGTCAAAACAATTTCACGAAAGCCGCCTTTGTCCGTCGTGGAAAAATCCATCGTTTCAACTTTCCATCCCATCTTGTCGGCGTACCGGGTGTACATATTGTGCAGGTCGCGGGCAAATAATGCTGCCTCCTCGCCCCCGGTGCCGGCCCGAATTTCAAAAATGACCGAATCAATGGCATCATCCTCGGCCATTACCAGCCTGTCCTTGATTTCCTCCAGCAGCTTGTCCGCTTTTTGAGTCAACTGCTCCGTTTCTTCCCGTGCCATATCACGAAGTTCCGGATCGGCGCTTCGGTCTTCGGACAGAGCTCTCGAGTCCTCGGCCTGACGCAGCAATTCACGTAATAGCCGATATTTTTCGACCATTGGACGAAGTTTGCCCTGTTCTTTGGTCAGGGGAATCAGCTTCTGCGCATTGGAGACCACATCCGGCTGACCGATCAGATTATCAATATCGATAAAACGCTTGTCAAGCTGTTCAAGTTTGCCCAGAATGGCCTGATTGATTGGGTCCATAGAAATTTACTCGTTTAGGAATTTTAGGGTTGGGTGGAGACAAAAAAATTGCGCTGCCTTCCGTAACTTGTAAATTACGTTCGACAGCGCAACGATTGTACTAGATGAGTCGCTACTTCTTGTCGGTCTTTTTGGTGAAGTAATTCTGGCCGAATTTCTTCTGGAACCGCTCGATACGGCCAGCGGTATCAACAAATTTCTGCTTGCCGGTGTAGAACGGGTGGCACATCGAGCAAATTTCAGCGTGAATCTCTTTGGCCGTACTGCGGGTCTCAAAGGTATTGCCGCAACCGCAACGAACCTTCACGACCTGATACGTCGGATGAATATCTTTTTTCATAATTTCTATCTCCGTTTCATTATCTCAATAGGAAACCAAAAATTATAACAACCTGATGTGAGATTGCAAGGATTTTTTTAAAAAATTAAGACCGAACAAGAGGTGTGATGCCTGGAAATCGAGATAAGACATAAGTGTCTGTTAATAAATGACATAGCATTCATTTGGTTGAATAAAAGATAGAATTGAGATAGAATTTGCTTGGTATCGCAACCTTGACGGGGCGCAATCCACGCTAATGGACAGGAGTATCGTTTTTCACCATACCAGCGCAGTGCCGTAAGCAATGATTTCCACGCCGCCGGTTTTTTGGTTTTCCTGTCCCTGAATGGTGGCGGTTTCATAACGGATATTCCAGACTGCTTTGGCTCCATACCGTTTGGCATCCTCCAGCATCCGAAGTGTGGCTTGCCGACGGGCGCGATTCTGCAGGGTGACCAGCGATTTCATCTCTCCGCCAAACAGATTGCGAAGCCCTGCGGCAAAGACCTTAAAATAATCGGTTGCAATGACCGCTTCGCCGACGACAATGACCGCCCCGGCATGGGCGGCCTGCGGCGGAATAGTCTTGAGATTGGTCACCAGCATATACTCAAATTCCCGTTCCTGCTGAGCCAGCTTGCGAAAATGCAGCGTCTCAATGATATGGCCCACCACCAGCGACACCAGAATCAGTGCCGCCCCAAAGAGAATCGAAAACAAAGCTTCCATAGATCCCCCTTTCTACATCTGCAAGTGCTGCTGCACCGCGGTGGGCTGGACTGTCTGCTGGACCACATGGCTTTGCGGCTCATCTTCCACAACGACGGCTGTGCCGTAAATATACAGCTCTGCCGCCCCGGCAGTAATGGAGCTGGTGGCAAATCGCACATTGACCACGGCGTTGGCGCCAAGCTGTTGAGCCTGGGCCAGCATCCGGGCCATGGATTCCCGGCGGGATTCGACCAAAAGCTCGGTATAGCTTTTCAATTCTCCGCCGACGATATTCTTCAATCCGGCCAGAATGTCCTTGCCGATATGCTTGGCCCGGACGGTGTTGCCCTGTACAAGCCCTTTGAGTTCCTTAATGCGTTTACCTGGAATGGTTTCGGTGTTTACGACAATCATGGTCTATCCTTCCTGTATTGAAATTTTTATACTGATCCTGCTTGAAGTTTTCCGATTCGGCACGGCTAAGTACAGCAGCTTTAACCACTTGCTTCTTTTGCTCGCGGAATAATCATACCCGTTGGGTATATTTCTGGAGTTTCGGGTACTCCTTCAACTTTATTTCATTTGTCCGAAATTATAACTGGACACCCTAGAAATACAATCTCTATTCAAAAAAACCAGAACCTTACAATCCATAATAGATTTAACAAGTATCATTTTGCCGCGAGGATGGCAACAGAACACATCAAAACGGTACATAGCCGCGCCTCGGGCGAACAATCTCATTCAGGTCAGTATAAAATTATTTCCGACATGCTTGTTCCGGTATTACGATTCTCACTTGACTTTGATTTTCGAAGAGGGGTATAATCAATAAAATAACAACTCAAGTCCCAAAATACGCCAGCCTCGTTTTGACTCTTGCAGAATTGTAATCAATGACTGCGATTGACTTCGCCGTTCTCTTGAAAACCGGTAACATTAATTTCAGGAGGATTAAAAAATGAACAAAAGGATTTTTTTTGCACTCGTGTTTATGCCTTTGCTGTCAATGATTGCCGTTGGAGACTGGATTTCAACCGATGGCCACAAAATGCACTATCCGCAGTTACCCAATCCGAATGGGTGGGATGTGTGTCTGGGACCTATGACGATTGCCGATGATTTTCAATGCAGTCAGACCGGCCCGATTACTGAGATTCATTTCTGGATTTCATGGAAAAACAACCTCCGCGATAATGTGACAGACTGGTATGTTGCCATCTATGAGGATATCAACGGAACGCCAGGTCAGCCGCTGTGGAAACTGGAGAAGGCTCAAATTCAACTGCTCGATCAGGAAGGCGATTTGCAGGGCTGGCTTTGTCCATGTTATCCCGACCCCGCACTGTGGTTCCTTCCCGATAATCACACGACCGCCTCTCAGGTCAACATCACCGAGATTGAAAATCCATTTAAGCAGGAACTGGGCAAACGCTACTGGCTGGTGCTGCATCTGTTTTGTCCGTATGCCGAAAGCAATGCAATTCAGGCCGAAGCAGGTTGGAAAACCGCGTTCCAACATTATGCCAAATCCGCCCTCTGGACCCCATGGCCGATTTCGCCAAACCCTGTCTGGAAACCAATCCCCAGCATGACCGCGTTGTTTCCCGATATGGCATTTGTGATCAATGGCCGTGATATCCCGGCACAGCTTATGGATTTCGGCGACGCCGATGAAACCAAATGTGACTCGACCGGCACCAAATGCAACACCTATCCGACTACACTGGTTCGTGACGGTGCCCGACATGGTATTGTTCCGGGGGTATTTATGGGCTCTCCAATATTGACCGTCATCCAGATTGACCCGGAAGCTGATGGTCAGCCCACTCTGCTTTGCGATGGCGATGACATCAACGGCATCGATGATGAGCAGGCTGTGAAATTGCCGGCTGTCCTGATTCCCGGGACCGTTGCGATGGTCGAAATCAGTGTTTCGGTCGATGGTTTTATCGATGCCTGGATAGATTTTAACGCCGATGGCGACTGGGATGACTTGGGTGAACGGATTTTCTACAGTGCTCCAGTGGTAACCGATTTAAATACGCTGTCCTTCCTCGTACCTTTCAGTGATGCCGATTACGCCCCGCGCGATACCTATTCACGTTTCCGTTTCAGCACCGCCGGCGGATTGAATTATTACGGCCCTGCCAGGGACGGCGAAGTGGAAGACTACCTCGTTAAAATAGATGCTGCATCCCAGCCGGGATTGGATTTTGGTGATACGCCCGACGGGGATTTCGCTCCGAGCGGCTATCCGACTATCTTGCTGACCAACGGCGCTCGTCATAAGATCAATCCGCAGGTTCGCCTGGGCCGGTCTATCGATGGTGAGCCAGACGGCCAGACTTCCATGGGTGCCGATGGGGATGATTTGAATGACCTGGATGATGAAGACGGCGTCGTATTTGCAGGGCCGCTGACCCCTGGCCAGAATGCAGAGATTAAAGTCGTCGCCTCCTGTGACGGCCTCTTGTATGGCTGGGTAGACTTCAACGCCGACAATGACTGGGATGACCTCGGCGAGCAGATTTTCCAAGCCAAAGGCCTTGCTGCCGGAGTGAATCCCTTGACATTTTATGTATCACCCCTCAGTACCCAGATCGAACCGTTTCCGACTTATGTACGGTTTCGTTTAACCTCATTAAATGCTCCTGAAAAGGTACTTGGCTATGCAGGCCTTGCCGAAGATGGCGAAGTCGAGGACTATCTGGTGAAGATTGTTCCCGAGCCGCGGTGGGATTTCGGCGATGCCCCTGAGCTTCGCTGCGATGATGCAACTGTAGTTCGCTGCAACAGTTACCCGACGACATTGGCCCGCGATGGCGCCCGGCACTGTATTGACCCGGCCGTCTTTCTGGGCAATCCGCGTCTCGATTGCGGCGGGGCGGCGGATTGTATCCAGATTGATGCTGAAAAGGATGGCCAGCCCACCCTTGCCGCCGATGGGGATGATATCAACGGCGATGATGAAGGCGGTGTCGAGTTCTTAAGTCCGCTGATACCCGGTATGCCCGCCAAAACCCGCGTCTGGGTTTCTGTCGATGGCTGCCTCGATGCCTGGATTGACTTTAATAACGATGGCGACTGGGACGACTTTGCTGAACAAATATTCGCGTGTGAAAAACTGACGATGGGTGCCAATGAATTGATGATTCATGTGCCGCCGCATCCTCATGCTATTCCAACCAACGCCCCAACCTATGCTCGTTTCCGCTTCAGTCTCGATGGCGGCTTGAAGTACTCCGGCCCCGCTCGAAATGGTGAGGTCGAAGATTATCTGGTGAAGATTGAACCGCCGCAGCGTATAGCCGATCTCGGCGACGCCCCCGACAGCACCAATCATTTCAATGTCAATATGACTGCATACCGTTCGCTGGGGCCGCTGGATGTTATCGTTCCGGCCAAATTCCCGACCGTCTTCGGCGGCCTGCCGCCGTATGGCCCGATCCACTGGAATCCAATTTTCGTCGCCTATTTAGGCCAGGCGATCACCCGTGAAACCGATGCTGATTATGGATATGATGAGGATCCGACGAATAACTTGATTCCGCCCAAAGACGCGCCAGATATGGACAAGGCCGACGATGGCGTCAGGATTCCGCTGCGATTGCCGCATCGACGCCCCGCACGGTTTGATTATCTGGTCCATGTGCTGCAGCCCATCGATAAACTGTATGTCAATGTCTGGCTTGACTGGAACCGCGATGGCGACTGGGACGATACCATCCCCTGCGGCAATCCGGATGATGCTGCCGACAAGACCCTGCTGGCCCATGAGTGGGCGGTACGCAATCAGATGCTGACCGACTTAAAGGCAGGCTTCCATCGCATCGCAACACCGCCGTTTATCTGCTGGCATCCGTTTTATCCGTTATTTGAATGTCCGATATGGATGCGGATTACACTATCCGAAAAACCGTGGATGCCGACGACCCCGATGACCGATATCCTGTCTGCACCGACCATCGAAGGCTATGGCGGAAGCGGCCCCGATAATGGATACTGGATTGGCGAAACCGAGGATTATATCTTCGTGCCGCTCATGCAGACGGTTGATTCCGCGGACCTGAATAACGATGGCCGCGTGGACCTGGAAGACTTCAATATTTTTGCATCGCAGTGGATGCTCGAACTGCCGCAGGAGTAATTGGCCTGTCGGATTCCATAAAAAAACCGGGAAGGTTAATCCTTCCCGGTTTTTATTTTGACGCATTGTTGCTTATTTTTTATCCTGACCCTTATGCTGGACATTGACATAGCCGCCTGAATTGGCGGGCAGGGGCTCTTCCTTGGCGACTTCTTTATTGTCCACCATCTTGCCCAGGTACTCCGGCAACTGCACCCCGGCCATCTGTGCCAAATCCTGCAGCGGCGGGATTGCCTTAATCATACTGGACAAAAACTGAGATGTGCTGCTGCCTTTATCCGAGCCGCTGTCCCAGACGGTAATCTTATCGATCTTGAGATTCTTGATCGCCTCAACTTGTTTGCCGACGATTTGCTCCAGTTTTTCAATCATCAACAGGGTTGATGCCGCCTTGGCGTCACCGTTGCAGCTTCGAACCAGCGATTCATACCCGGCCGCCTTGCTGTCCAGCACCTGCCGGATACCTTTGGCTTCGGCCTCGTATTTGGCCAGAATCGCATCGGCCTGACCTCTGGCCTCCCGGCGGGTCTTTTCGGCAATGGCCTCGGCTTCGATTTCAACTTTCTGTTTTTCGATTTCCTGTCGGACGACTTCCAACGCATTCAATCGCTGCTGTTCAGCCAGGTACTGGGCCTTCTGGATTTCCACTTCCGCCTGACGTTTGGCGACTTCGCCTTTTTGCAAAGCTTCGGCTTGCCGCATGGCCAGCAGGGCCTCGGCGGCGGCGATATCGGCCTTGGCCTTATTTTCGCCCGATACAGCCAGTGCTTCCTGTTCCTGCACATAAATGCGCTGTTCGGATTCTGCCTTTTTTTCACCCTTGACGGCCTCAGCTTCCTGCTGCTGGACAAAGACACGCTTATCGGCTTCAGCCTTTTTCTGTCCTTTTTCGGCTGTTGCCACGTTCTCTGCTGTGCGGATGGTTTTTTCCCGGTCGGCTTCGACTTCACCGACGGCCGCCAGTGTTTCCTGCTGACGCAGATAAATACGCATATCGGCTTCGGCCTTTTTCTGGCCTTTCTTGGCCTCGGCCATATTTTCGGCTACGCGAATAGCTTTTTCCTTGCCGGCATGGGCTTCACCGATGGCGCCGTTTTTATCCTGTTCGGCCACATCCACTTTGGCGGTGTTGACGGCCTCGGCGGCGGCTTTCTTACCGATGCTTTCGATATACAGGCTGCTGTCGGTGATGTCGGTGATATTAACGTTGATCAAGTACAGGCCGATTTTGTTCAGTTCCGGCTCGACATTCTTGCGAATCGACTCAAGAAACCGCTCGCGGTCCTGGTTGATCTGTTCAATGGTCAGTGATGCCACCGTCAGACGCAACTGGCCGAAGATGATTTCCTGCGCCATCTGTTCAATCTGCTTGGGCATCAGCCGCAGCAGACGTTCGGCTGCATTGTGCATAATCGTCGGGTCGGTGCTGATACCCACCGTAAACGTACTGGGTACGTTGATGCGGATGTTCTGCATCGACAGGGCGTTTTCCAGCGGAATGGTAATCGTCATCGGAGTCAGGCTCATGTAGCAGTAGTCCTGAATCAGCGGCCAGACAAACGTACCTCCGCCATGAATGCAGTTGGACGTCTGGTCTCTGCCAACGCGACCAAATACCACAAGAATCTGGTCCGACGGACACCGACGATATCGTGATGCCAGGAACAAAAAGAAAGATGAGACCAGAACAACCAGTGCTATAATCACTATAATCCACAGGTAATCAGTAGGCATAGGATCCTCCTTATAAAAGCCTTGTTAGTTATATCTTCTCGACGATGAGAACATTGTTGCTTATCTTGACAACCCGAATCGGCTGGCCGGTTTTGATTTCTTCAGCGGATTCGCTACGGGCATCCAGTTCCATCAGTCGTTCCTGGACGGTAACCTGGACTTTGCCGGTCTGGCCAGGTTTGATGGTCAAATACACAGTCCCTTCGCAGCCGATGGCGTTATGGATATTCAAGGTGCCGCTGGATTGAAGTTTTCCCGCCCAGCGGAAAATGACTTTGATGAGCCAGACTGTTCCTGCTCCCGCCGCCGCCGCCCCAATAAGCGAAATCCCCGGCGACAGCTTGCTTTGCCGCAGCATCGCCCAGCCAACCAGTCCGAACATCATAAAAAATGCGGTAAGCCCCTGTAACGACAGAGACTTAAAACTTAAATCCGAAGAGTCGGATATGTCGTGATGAAAATCTGTACCCGCCGCATCCGGAGAATCCATCGCCCCAGCGTCTGCGTCGCCATGCCCAGCTCCCAGAAACATCATGACCATGCGGGCGACAAATAACCCGCCGCCCAGAAGCGCACACGACACAAAGACCAGTTCAAGGCCCGTTATTGCCGACAGAATTGTGAACATAATCGATACTCCTTCGCAATTTTAATCTCATTAGGAGGATTCTACCTGAATAGACAAGAAAAACAACGCTGTTGTTTCAGTTTTTCTGCTGATAAATCAAGTAAAAATAGATGGAGTGTGGAGAGATGTGGATGTGTACTCTAAAATCAGTTTGACTGAGATTGCAGCGAAGAGTCTGCAACGTCAGTATTGACAGGCAGATAAGGCAGCCGGACGGTAAATATCGACCCATCCCCCGGGATACTCTGGGCATCGACTGTGCCTTTGTGGTGAATAACAACTTTCCGGACAATAGCTAACCCCAATCCAATGCCGGTGTTGCCTTTGGTGGTATGGAATGGCTCAAACAGACTGCTCAGGTCGTTAATTCCCGGCCCATTATCCGTAACCCGCAGGACCAATTGGCTTCGTTCCGTATCAATTCCCGTTGAAACCACAACCTGTCCTTTTTGCGGCTCCACCGCCTCAATGGCATTTAACACCAGATTCATAATGACATCCTGCATCCGGTCCGGATCAATACTAACCATCCCGACTTGCTCGTCGAGTTGAGCCGTTACCGCTACCGACCGCATCTGGGCCTGGGGGACTACCATCTGAATCACCGTTTCAATCAGCCGGTTAAACAGGCATGGCTGGACACGTAATTCGGTTTCTTTACTGAACTTAAGCATATCCAAAACCAGCTTTTGAATCTGTTCCAGATTCCGTTTCAGGATATTCCACCCCTTTTTGGCCTGGTCGATTTCATTGCGTGAAAACGCGGAATCGATAACATCCCGGCCAGTACTGACCGCCTGCAGGATATTCTTAATCCCGTGCGACAAGTTCAACGCCGCCTGCCCGGCCTGCATCAGGCGATGGCGCTGCTGGGCTGATTGCTTGCTTTGCAGATTGTCAAAGGCAATCGCCACCATCGTATCGCCGGGGTTAAACTCGAGTTCAATGGTCGGTTTATCATCGCCAGGTTTGTCAAGAATCCAGGACTCCTGGGCGGTTTCAAAAAGGAGAATCGTTGCACCGCAGCGGATTTGATCCTTGGTTTTCAAGGGAATAGGCTCTGTAATCCGCTGTTCATTGATGAACGTCCCGTTGGACGAACCGAGGTCACGCAGAAACCACTGGCTGTCGCGGTAAAACACCTCGGCGTGTTTGCGGGAGATGGCTTTGTCGGCCAGCACGATATCCGTACCGTCCACCCGGCCAATTGATTTGGCCCATCCGCCTTTTTCCAGTTCAAAACTGGTGTCACGCAGCGGGCCTGTTATGATGCGAAGTTGAGCCATGAATCCTTGATTTCGCTATTCTATATTGACAATCGCTAATTCCAGCGAATGCTCATCTATATCAAGTTCTATTTTCCAATGCAGAATCTCGAAAAAATCACATCCAGAATTCGCTCATCCACATGCTCATGCTCCAGGCCGCCCAGTTTCTGATGGGCCTGGCGCAGCAGCATGGCGGCGATTTCCGTTCTGCCTGTATCCATTTCTTCGGCTGCCTCGGCCAGATGCTTAAGGGCCGATTGCAGTTTTTGGCGATGCCGCAGGTTGATGGCTATCCCCCGGTCACTTTCGCCTTGCCCGGACTGGGCCGATAATAACGCGTTTGCCATCGCTGTTTTCAATGCCTGCATCCCCGCGCTGCGTTGACTGCTGACGGCCAGAAAGTCGACGCCAAAAGTCTGTATTAAAACATCTACACGTGACGATAGTTCTGCGAATGGAATTAAATCGGACTTGGTGGCAATCCCAATCAGAGGATGTCGTGAAAGATGACTGAAAATCTCCTTTGACACCTCCAGATTGTCGGAAGTTAAATCCACGCAAAACAGGATAACCGAGGCCGCCCCGATTGCCTGAATCGTCGATTGCTGCGATAATTCATCCAACATATCGTCCTGTTTGGCTTTAAGCCCCGCGCAGTCAAACAGCACACAGGCCCCGCTTGACAATTCCAGCAGGGCGGTCAATACATCCCGCGTCGTTCCCTCGATCTCCGAAACAATACTGCGATTGGTCCCTGTCAGGGCATTCATCAGGCTGCTTTTGCCTGCATTCGGTGCCCCGACCAGCCCCACCGATGGCAGTTCCATCAATTCCTCACATCGCACAGCGCCATCCAGCAGCCGCAAAATATCTTCCGACAAAAGATGAATCCGGTCGCAGGCCTGTCGATGCCCGATGAATTCAATCTCTTCTTCCGCAAAATCCAGCCCCGCCTCCAACAATGACAGCAGTTCCAGCGTCCGTTCCTGAATCCGAGATATTTTTGCGGCAAGCCCCCCTTGCAGCAGTCGCTGGGCGGCGGAAATCTGCCCTTCATTGCCGGCCGAGACAATATGCATTACCGCTTCAGCCTGCGATAAATCCATTTTGCCGTTCAGATACGCCCGCTGGGTAAATTCCCCCGGCCCGGCCTGACGGATACCCGCCTGCAACACAGATTGATATATTGCATCGACTACCGGCTGGGCCGCCCAGAGATGCAGCTCCACCAAATCCTGTCCGGTATAAGATGCAGGCGCGGTAAAGCAATACGCCTTACCATCAGCCCGCACCCCGCAGGCAAGCTCAACACGAAATGCAGTAATCCCCCGCTTATTTGGCATGGTGCCATTTGCACTCTGGAAATGGAACTTCAACGACGAATGCGTAAAAATGGGAAATGCGCCAGCCCCGCTGATTCGGAGGATAGTTCGTCCCGACCGTCCGGGCAATAGTGACGGCGAACTAACCGCGGCAATGGTATCATCCAGTGAGTACATACAAGGTACAGTGCCGGATTCGCAGCTTAACCATGTCCCGGTGTCTGCGAATCCGGAAAGAGTTGTTTATTTATCCACGCGGAAAAACGGCTTCGGTTTTTTCTTTTTGACTTTGGCCAGCTTGGCGGTCGCTGGAACCAGCGTTTCTTCTTCCTGTCCCTGTCTTTCTTTAAGATGTTTGCGAATAACCATCTGCTCGATAACGCCGGCGGCAATACTGGACATGATATACAGGTTCACGCCCGACGCCCCGTTATACAGGAATACCGGGAACATCGCTACCATCATAATCGACATAATCTTCTGCTGCTGAGCCATCTCCGGGTTGGCCTGTGCCGTCTGAGCCTGCGGTGTCAGCTTCATCTGAAGGTACATGACTCCGCCCATCAGCAGCGGCAGCAGGTTAAATGAACTCAACTCCCCAACCAGCGGGATATCAATCGGCGGGAAGCGGAACAATGCGTCCGGCCCGGACAGGTCCGTAATCCAGAACGGCAGAAAACCCTGCCCTCGCAAATCGACATTCATATAAACCGCCGTCCACAACGCAATCCAGATCGGCATCTGAATCAGCATCGGCACCATGAACATAAACTGTGAAACGCCGCCTTCACGGTACACCAGCATCATCTGCCGCTGCATTTCCTGCTTGTTGCTGGCATATTTTTTCTGGATTTCCTGAATCTTCGGCTGCATCTTCTGCATCTTCATCATCTGCACCTGGCCGCTCTTGGTCAGCGGGTGCAGTGCCAGCCGGATGACAAACACGAAAATCATAATCACAATACCGTAGTTGCCCAGCGGCCCCATCGCGTGATACAGTGTATTCATCAGCCAGACGATGCCAAATGCCAGCGGTGCGATCATGGACTTGGGGCAGCAGCATGAACTGAAATCAATCGTATGGAAAAACGACAATTTGTTATAGATGGGGTTGTCTTCAAAGACCTTCTTGTCTTTGGGGCCGAGATACAGGTTTAAGGCCGCATCCGCTGCGGAATTGCTGTCGCCTGCGGCACCCAGTTCAAAGGAGCCCATTTTAAGGACAAACGAGCAGTTTTCACTGTGCCGCACGTCAGGATTCTCGGCGTAATAGCGGGCCGTCAGAAATCCCGTTGCTGTTTTGGCTACCTCTGTCGAAGGATAAGCGATGGCAGTAAAATATTTATTGGTAATCGCCCCCCACAAAAACGGCAAAGAGTCTTTCGATGCGAATTTCAAATCATCAGGCTTGTTCTTGTCCACGGCCTTTTTCATTTTTGCCGTATCCAGGAGATGCGAATCCACCTGGGCTTCAGATTGGAATGCCGCAAAGACCTTCAAGGTATCCCGCTGCTGACCTTCATGAGGAATGCCTGTGGGCCCGGCAACATTCAACTGGACTTTCAATGCCTCCGCCGAAAGATTCTCAATCCGGATATTGCTGATCAGGTCGTAGCTGCCGGGCTGCACCTGATACGTGCGAGTGATACGCAGTTTTGGCTCGGTCATCTGTCGTTTGCCGTCGAGGGTCTCAACACGGCCCAGTTCCGCGACGAATACCGCTTTGCCATCGCTCTGCTCGGCCAGTTTCCAGTTCAGCTTTTCCAGCGGAAACGCCAGCCCGCTGAAACCCTGTCCGTGTTTGGCCACATACAGCGATTCGCAGGTCATGGAATAACTTGTTTTGCCGTTGGTAACCGGGCTTAGGATTGCCATCGCCTTGGGATCTTTGCGATCAAGATTGCTGAACTCCGAAAGCCAGGCCGTTCGTACCCCCGCGCCAAGCGTGGTTAATTCCACCTGGAACTTATACTGACTCGGATCATTAGTCCGAACCAGCTTTTCTGAAAGACCGCCCAGTGTTACGGTTTGTTCACTGCCGCTGATGGCTGACACTTCCACAGGCGCTTCGGCCGGCAGCAGTTCCGCCTTCACGTTCTGCAGGGATGCCGCGGGTTGTTCTGCGGGTTGAACGGGCAGTGTTGCCGGCTGCGATTCCACTTCCGCCGCCAGCCGAATCAGTCCCGCTGAATTGCCGGCGGTTATCGTCTGCCAGATCAAAGCCCCGCAGGCCGTCATAAACAACACCATAAACAACAGAGATGCACGTTTTATTGTCATTGGAAGTATCCTTATTGTTATTTGTATCTTGAAATAAACAGAAATTATATCCGCACGAAACAGGAGTGCCGTTTGTCCGAATACAAAATATCACGATTGACAGATTTCAGCGACCATCGACCAGACGCTCACCTTCGAAGCGGTCCAGTTCCGGGATCGAATAAATTTTTTGTGCCGCGGCTTTATAATCATACTCCATCCGCACAAAATGCACTTCATTATCCGCCACAAAGACATAACTGGCGCGGTTGTCGCGGTCGCGGGGCTGCCCGACCGAACCGACATTGATAATCGCCTTTTCATCCGGGATGATGGGGTACTTGCCGCCCAGCTCATCCGGCGGATAAAAATCCGGGTCTTCCAGAAACACCCCGGGCAGATGCGTATGGCCGATAAAGCAGACATGCTTGACCCGTTCAAACAGGGCGTCCATCTTCCCGGCCGTGGTAAACACATCATCCGGAAAGATATACTCATTGATGGGCCGACGCGGCGAGCCATGCACAAAATCCAGATGGGCATCGACGCCGCCCAGCTTGGCTTGCAGGGTCCATCGCATCTTCTGGCTGCCCAGATATTTCCAGCGTTGTTCGACCTTGTCCCGGTCGGTCTCCTGTTCCAGCATCTTGCGGGTCCAGTAAGCGGCCGACTCCGCTCCGGAATTGAAATTGGTCGGTTCATACAAAACCGCGTAGTCATGGTTGCCCATGATGCAGTTTTCGGTCTTCTCAATAACCAGATCCAGGCATTCCTTGGGATTGCCGGCGTACCCGACGATATCCCCCAGACAATAAATCGTCTTAATACCCCGTTGTTCGATGTCGTTCAGAACTGCTGTCAGGGCTTCCAGATTCGAATGTATATCGCTGATTATTGCAAACATACTGTCATTAAGTCCTATTATTAAGGTAAAAAAGGCATTTGCTTATAACATAAGCCCGCACAAATTGCTATAAAAACCAGTCAAACACCTGTAAGTTCTGTTACAATTTCAGAGACATGCCTTAGTCCGTATAAATTGCAGACAATGTCTCTATTTCCCCATAGCCGTCATCAGGCATTCCATTCCTGCCGGTGTGATATTATATTTTTGCCGATATTTGGCTATTGAGCCACCAACCAGACCTGCCGCCGATGCAGGACAAAACAGCTCCAGTCCATCTCCATTCAACCAGCTCCCGCGCAGCAGGATAAAATTCATCATAAAAAATGATACCGGCATGGCTGAGCCAACGCTAAGTTCATCAATTTCAAAGGGTAACAGCTTACTGATCGACTCAAACGCACCCGGTCCATACAGTCCCAGAAAGGCCGTTTTTTCCGATAAATCTGTGACCGTTGCGTCCAGATTCTGCTTTTGAATGAGGTCACTAACCAGTCCAAAGAGTGAATGGCCGGGCTTGCTTATTACGATATACTCGTTCCGTAATGCGGCAATACGATGCATCTGTTCAGTTCCGTTACCGGCCCACACCCATTGTTGACTGGAACGATCCGGAAGATTGGATAATCCCGCCTGGGCTAGCACGGCCTCAGCATCGCTTCCTTTTACGCTGATCCGTCCAAATCCGCACAGGTCAAAAGCCGCACAATGAGTGTCGAGGGCGAATTTTTCAGCTTCCACAGTGCTGTACCGGCTGGGCAGACGCCAGCCGTGATAATCCCCCATTTCCGCTCCCATCTGAAGATGTACCTGTTCAAAAGGACTCGATTTTGCCATAAACTTCCTACGCTTACATAGTTTCATTTTCAAAGCAACCACAATACCACAAATCTCGGTTTGCGCCAAACAAAACAGGCATCAACCCTAAAAAAGTGGTTTGGCACGGCGGCTTTCGATGGTATAATACCTCCCTGAATTATTAAAGGAGACCTAATTTTGGTACAAATGACATTGCTCCAGACGCATGGATTGGTGAAAAAATATACCGGCCGAACGGTGGTTAACCAGGTCAATATCTCTGTTGGCCAGCGCAGCATCGTCGGCCTGCTGGGCCGCAACGGGGCCGGCAAAACCACCACATTCCGGATGGTGATGGGCATGATTGTGCCCGATGAAGGCTCGGTAGTCTTTGAGGGAACAGAGGTTACGAATCTGCCGATGTACAAACGCGCCCGGCTGGGCATGGGGTATCTGTCTCAGGAACCCAGCGTCTTTCAGCGGCTTAGTGTTCGGGAAAACCTGATAGCGATTCTGGAAACGATGTCCATGACCGGCACCCAGCGCAAACAAAAGGCCGAAGAGCTCATCGAGCGTTTCAGTCTGACCGAAGTCGCCAAAAGCCAGGCCCGCTTCCTGTCCGGCGGTGAACGCCGCAAACTGGAAATCGCCCGGGCTATGGTCACCAATCCGTCGCTGATTCTGCTGGATGAACCCTTCAGCGGCGTGGACCCGATTGCCGTGGAAGAGCTGCAGACCGAGATCCGCAGGCTGGTTGCCGGCGGTGTCAGTATTCTGATTACCGACCACAATGTCGAGCGAACGCTGGAAGTGTCCGACAAGGCCTATATTATAGATCACGGCAAGGTGATTGCCGAAGGCGCCCCCCGGGATATTATCCAGAATGAAATCGTGCAGAAAAGCTACCTGGGCAACACCTTTAAAGGTGATGAATTCGATAATTAATATGGTTGATTATATGAATTGCAAAATTACGCATTTTCCTGAGCCGGTACTGCTCAAGGCCGCAAAGCCGATTG
The DNA here is from genome assembly GCA_039679345.1 of Anaerohalosphaeraceae bacterium. Classification (GTDB taxonomy): domain Bacteria; phylum Planctomycetota; class Phycisphaerae; order Sedimentisphaerales; family Anaerohalosphaeraceae; genus Anaeroglomus. The sequence goes on along the minus strand of JBDKVE010000165.1, from coordinate 7,928 downwards.
AGAAAATTGATAATTCGATTTGTCAACTGGCCGAGCGGATGAAAGAGATTATGGTCGAGCAAAAGGGCATCGGTCTGGCCGGTCCGCAGGCAGGAGTCAATCTGCAAATCTTTGTCATCTCGCTGGATGGCACCAAAGAAAATGCCAAAGTCTATATCAATCCGAAGATCGAACCCTCCGGCCCGATGAACACGATGGAAGAAGGCTGCCTGTCGCTGCCCGGCATCTATGCCAAGATTCCGCGCTACAGCCAATGCATTGTTCATGCCCTCGACCTGGATGGCAAACCCTTCAGTGATGCAGGCGAAGGGTTGTATGCCCGCGCCATGCAGCATGAATACGACCACCTGCAGGGTGTGATGATTAAAGACCGCATGGGCGAAGTGGCCAATCTGCGTGCCCGCCGTATCCTCAAGCGGCTTCAGGAAGACTACGAGAAAAATCAATCCACCCAGGGGCAGAAATAACCTATGCGGATACTCTATTTCGGTTCCGGGCGGTTCGGCATTTCCTGTCTGGAGGCGATTCGCTGTTCCGGCCACCCACTGGCGGCCGTGTTTACTCAGCCCGCCCGTCCAGCCGGACGTCATCGTGACCTCAAACCCACCGATGTGGCCCAATGGTGTCATGAAAAAGCGGTTCCCTGTTTTGAATCCGAAGATATCAATCGTCCCGACCAGCTCCGGCAGATAGCCGATTACAAGGCGGATTTGCTGGTCGTTATCGCGTTTGGCCAGAAAATCTCCCAGCCGCTGGTGCAGCTATTTCCAAAAGGCGCCATCAATATTCATGGTTCGCTGCTGCCCAGATATCGCGGTGCCGCCCCCATCAACTGGGCGCTCATCCATGGTGAATTCCAGACCGGCGTCAGCGTCATCACGCTGGCAGACCGAATGGATGCGGGATTGATCCTCGGGCAGGCCTGTACGCCGATTCGTCCCGAGGATGATTTTCAGACCCTTCACGACCGTCTTTCCGAGCTTTCCGCGCCGCTGTTGATTGATACGATAAATGCAATCGAAAAAGGAACGGCGATCTATCGGGCTCAGGATGAGCAATACGTCACCAAGGCCCCCAAGCTGAAAAAAGAGCACGGCTTTATCGATTGGGCAAAGCCCGCGTCGGATGTTGTCAATCTCGTTCGCGGCCTGTGGCCCTGGCCCGGAGCCGCGGCGGTGTATGTCTCCTCCAAAACCGGTAAGTCCTGGAAAGTCACCATTGCCTCCTGCGAAGCGGCCCCTGACAGCCATTCCGGGCAGGTCTGCGGCCTGCTTGATGAAAATTTTCATGTACTATGCGGCCGGGACAAACTGATTATCCATAAAGTCAAGCCTGCCGGCTCCGCCCTGATGGATTTTCAATCCTTTATCAATGGCCGACAGGGTGCCAAAGACGATCTGTTCCTGCCCATGGATATGGTCCTGCGGGATTTTGCATAAGCAGGCAGCTTTTTCAGAACATTATCAAATCAAATTCGATCTCCAGACCGATTTTGTGTCGCGCCTCTTCCTGGGCCAGATGCTCAAACAATTCCCTGACGGCAGGATTCTTCGCCGCCTGGGCCAGTTGGGAATACAACGTGAAGGCTTTGTGCTCATTTCTGATGGCCAGGGCCAGCAGTTCCTTGTAACTCATTTCAACACGGGGTTTTATTTCAGGTATCGATGACGCAATCCCCAGACTGCCGACTTCCTCGTCTTTAAAATCCACCTCCCCATCCCGAACCCCTTCCAGGTGTATTTTATGCTGAAATTCATCCAGGGCGAATTTCTTCAGAGCGGAGCGTACCTCATCTTTTTCAACCTGTTGAGCCAGCCGCAGATAAAACCCATTGGCTTCATCTTCCTGCCGGATGGCATAATTAAGAATATCCTGAATGGAATGAGTTGCCATGGTTTATATCTCCTGTGTGCTGCCAATTCAACTTTATGCCGGATGACCGACGGTCTGGGCATAGACCACATGCTGGTCGGTTCCCAGTTTCAGCAAATCGGCCAGGGCGGTCTTGTTGCAGTTATGAAACCACGCGGCCAGACCCTGCGATGCGGCGAACAAATACACGTTACCAGCGATTAACCCGATTGCGACATTGTAATAAGATTTCTGAATCTCGGGATCTTTCAGCCCCGGCTCCTGCATGCGGGATAGTTTGTATTTGGCGAGATCCGCCACAAAGACCAGGATTGCCGGCGCTGTGGCCATGGCTCCACCCCGGCGACGTCCCACCGTGGCGCGATAGTCCCCCGCGACGACAGGAAGCAAACGATGTTCGGGGGCATCATACACATAAATCCCATCGGCCAGAACAACATACAGATCAATTTCCTGCGAGTTGCTGGCACTGGCGGCCGTTCGTCCGGTTTGCCCCCGCGGCCCTTCAGTACGATTCACTCCAAAAGCCGCCCACAGCAAGTTTGACAACTCCTGCGGCGAAAGCTTCTGGTCGCTGATGTTGCGGATGGTTTTTCTTTCCCACAGTGCCGCCAGAACGGATTTGCCGCCGTCGGCCTGGGGTCTGACCAGGACGATCGGTTTCAGGTTCATTACAGGCGCGGGAGCAATTGCGGTTTCCGGTGTGGCAGGGAGGGCAGAATTGGCATCCTTGGCAAGGGTGGATTCTGCGGCGCTCAGCACGGCCAAGGCCGGCACGGTCTTCAAAAACACTCTGCGGTCCATACGAATTCCTCCACTCATAATGCTTTTGCTTATAGTTAAACTTAGTCTACATGCAAAGGTTATCGAAGGTATATCGTAGAGCATCGGCTATAAGTCTCAAGCAAAAACCGCGCAGCGGTGCATAAATGTCTCAGAACTCGCTCGGTATACGACTTAATAGATACACATTTATTGTTTGCCAAAATCATCCAAGGCCTGCATGATTCTGCCATAATGGCATAGCCGTATTTTGTGTGAGTTCCGTAAGCCATTTAGAAAAATGGACTTATGTTTTATCTTATTGAATGGCACGATGTTTGCAATAAATAGTAGGGTCAGGCCGGCGGTTAAGGCTTGACTTAAAAATTGAATAAATGAGAACTGTAATCAATAGGATACAGGAGCAAACAATGGCAAAAATCATAGGCATCGATTTAGGAACAACCAACTCGGTCGTTTCCGTGATGGAAGGCTCGACACCCAAGGTGCTCATCAATGCCAGCGGTTTACGATTGACGGCCTCGGTGGTCGGTTTTACCGACAAAGGCGAACGGCTCGTCGGCCAGACCGCCAAGCACCAGCAGGTGACCAATCCGACCAATACCGTCTTTTCGATTAAGCGGTTTATGGGTCGTCGTCATCGTGAAGTGGCCACCGAAGAAAAGATGGTACCCTACACCATCACCGGCGGCTCGGATGAACTGGTCAAAGTCAATGTCCGCGGCAAGGAATACACCCCCCCGGAAATCTCGGCCATGATTCTGCAGGACCTCAAAAAGACCGCCGAAGATTATCTTGGCGAAAAGGTTGAAAAGGCTGTCATCACCGTGCCTGCCTATTTTAACGATGCTCAGCGTCAGGCCACCAAAGACGCCGGCACCATCGCCGGGCTGGATGTGGTACGTATCATCAATGAACCCACTGCCGCGGCCCTGGCCTATGGCACCGAAAAGAAAAAGAACGAAAAAGTGGCCGTCTTCGATTTCGGCGGCGGCACTTTTGATATTTCGATTCTGGACATCGGCGACAACGTATTTGAAGTGCTCAGCACCAATGGCGATACGCACCTTGGCGGTGACGACCTCGACGAAGTGCTGATTCACTATCTGGCCGATGAATTCAAAAAGCAGCAGGGCATCGACCTGCGTCAGGACCCGATGGCCCTCCAGCGGCTCAAAGAAGCGGCCGAAAAATGTAAATGCGAACTCAGCCAGCAGGTCGAGTCCACGGTCAATCTGCCGTTTATCACCGCCGACGCCTCGGGGCCCAAGCATTTGAATATCACCATCACCCGCAGCAAATTTGAGGCCTTGGCCGAGCCGGTTTTTGACCGCCTCAAAAATCCGTGCGTTCAGGCCCTTAAAGACGCCAAGCTGTCGGCTCGGGAAGTGGATGAAGTGCTGATGGTCGGCGGTTCGACGCGTATTCCGCTGGTGCAGAAGATCGCCCAGGACATCTTCGGCAAGACGCCCAACAAGAGCATCAACCCCGACGAAGTGGTGGCTATCGGCGCTGCTATTCAGGGTGCGATTCTGTCCGGTGATGCGGGCGTCAAAGACATTCTGCTGCTGGACGTGACCCCGCTGTCACTGGGTGTAGAAACGCGTGGAGGGGTCATGACAAAGCTGATTGAAAAGAACACTACGATTCCCACCAGCAGAAAAGAAATCTTCTCTACTGCTGATGATAATCAACCAAGTGTTCAGATTCATATCCTGCAGGGCGAACGCGATTTTGCCCGCGACAACCGGACGCTCGGCATGTTCCAGTTGGACGGCATTGCCCCCGCTCCGCGCGGAATGCCCCAGATTGAGGTAACATTTGATATTGATGCCAATGGAATTTTAAATGTAATGGCTAAAGACCTCGGCACCGGCAAGGAACAGTCCATCAAGATTCAATCCTCCTCCGGCCTGAGCAAGGACGAAGTGGAAAAGATGAAACGGGACGCCGATGCCCACGCTGCCGAAGACAAGAAACGCCGTGAGGTGGTGGACCTGAAAAACCAGGCCGACCAGCTTGTCTATTCGACCGAAAAGACGCTCAAGGAATACGGCGAAAAGGTCGATGCCAAAGTCCGCGGCGATATCGAAAGCGCCGTCAACCGGCTCAAGGAAGCTGCCAAGGGCGAAGATGGCGACGCTATCAAGAAAGCGATGGAAAACCTCAACACGACCGCTCAGGAACTGGGCAAGGTCCTCTATGAGGAAGCCGCCAAGAAACAGGCCAAGACGCAGCCGGCCGGCGAAGCCCCCAAGGGCAAGCCTGCCGGGGCTCCGGAAGATGGCGAAGTCCGTCGCAAAGGCGGCGATGACGTCATCGACGCGGAATTCGAAGCTAAATAATTCGCGGCTTAGATAGTAACAACCCTTCACAAGGCCCGTCCTCAAAAACGGGCCTTTTTATTTCCGGCATATCGGGTATAATGGACCGCCAACGGAGACCAGACGATGCAGGAAAAGATAAAACAAGGTCGTGATTTCTTGAAAGCGGAATTGTGGGGCAGTGCCGATGCGATTGTTCCTGACCAGCAGCTAGGAAGATTCCATATTTGAAGGATAATAGATGATGCCTGCCCCTAATTTCCATCAGATATGCCTTGTTATGATGAATAATAGTAATGGAAGAGATGGGATGAAAAAAAATATACCAATAGTGTCTTTGTGTATCATCGGAGTGATAGCATTCTTGTGTCTGTTAAAAATAATCTATGTAGGCTTTGAGATCAAAGATAGAATGGATGCTGGAATCCCTAAGGAGTGTGAGTATAAACCACTAATGGATACTCTTGAAAAGTACTATTCTATAGATTTTCCAAATCATGTATCCGATGCTCGTGCCGCATGGTCCCCTCGTATTGAAGGTGTTGAGAATTATTTATTACGATTTCGTTGTGATAAAAACGACTATAATGAATTTATTTCTAAGCATCCTCAAAAGATAGAAGTATTTCCCTATGAAAAGGATAATGATATACGGTATGCATCGGCTGTATCAAAAAATCCTTGGTTTCTTGTACCGATTACTCAGGGATTTCATTTGGAGATTAAAAATGACATAGGAATAATGAGTATTGAAGTTGATTCAAGTTCAGGCAGCAACTACGTCTTTTATGTACATGGTACAATGTGGGTGTCTTTGTATTCCAAGTGATTGCGGCTGTTTATTTTCTGTATGGAAAGAAATTAATAGTCGAAAAGAATAGATACCTTATAGAGTGACTAAATATTGCCGTCATTACCCGAAGCAATACCTGAGACGGCCAAATTGACGGCCTGAGCTGGGGGAGTAGTGCAAATCAATGCGGGCACCGGCCGGGTTAATCTGGCGGATTATGCCATTTTTGCATCGAGCTGGCTGAAGTAAGGCAATCCCGGATAAAACAGGCCTTTTTTATTTTGGGCATATCGGGTATAATAGACCGCCAACGGAGACCAGACGATGCAGGAAAAGATAAAACAAGGTCGTGATTTCCTGAAAGCGGAATTGTGGGGCAGCGCCGATGCGATTGTCCCCGACCAGCAGCTCGGCAAGCCCTGTCCGCCGGTGGAAAAGCCATTCGACCCGCAGACAAAGCGAATACAACTTGCTGTCCCCAACGATTTTAAGTTAGGCAAGACCGCTGTTGCAGAGGTCATCAGCCAGCGCCGCAGCCGCCGCAAGTTCAGCACTGCCCCTATGACGCTCGACGAAGTCGCCTATTTATGCTGGGCCGCACAGGGTGTCCAGAAAGTCTTCGGGAAGGGTGAAGCCTTATTCCGTACAGTCCCATCGGCCGGCGCCCGCCATGCCCTTGAGCTGTATCTGGCCGTCGGCCATGTGGATGGATTAGCCGCGGGTCTCTATCGGTATTTGGGTGTTGAGCATGAGTTGCTGTTAGTCCGGCCGGATTCAAAGATTATGTCCAGTGTTGCCGCGGCCTGTTGCGGACAGACCTGGATGAGCCGGGCGGCGGTCAACTTCATCTTTACCGCTATCCCATATCGCATGGAATGGCGATACAGCACCGCCGCGGGCAAGCTGGTCGCCCTCGACGCCGGACACGCCTGCCAGAATCTGTGCATAGCCGCCGAATCCATCGATGCAGGCGTGTGTCCTGTTGCGGCCTATCTCCAGCAGCCGCTGGATGAAATGCTCGGTATTGATGGTCGGGAAGAATTTGCTGTTTACCTGGCCTCGGCCGGGAAAAAGTAAGTACGCGAATCCATCCTGGCCCATCGCGATAAATGGAATCAGAAAAATAGCTCCGGCCTTTGGCCAAACATTACATAAGGAACAGCATCGATGACAGAAAAAGAAAAAATGCTGAACGGCAAGCTGTATAACTCCTTCGATCCACAACTGTTAAAAGAGCGTCAATATGCAAAAGAGCTGTTGTTCGATTACAATGCATTGCGGCCCAATGAGATTGAAAAACGCAATGATATGCTCAGGACGCTGCTGGGCAAAACGGGCAAGACGTTTTTCATCGAGCCGCCTTTCCGCTGCGATTACGGGTACAACATCCGCCTCGGTGAGAACTTCTATGCCAATTACAACTGGATTGTCCTGGATTGTGCCCAGGTGACCATCGGCGACAATGTCCTGATCGCCCCCGGCGTCGGTTTTTATACCGCCGGCCATCCCATCGATTGTGATGTGAGAAATTCCGGTCTGGAATACGCCTTCCCGATTACCATCGGCAATAACGTCTGGATCGGCGGCAATGTGGTCGTCAACCCCGGCGTGACCATCGGCGACAACACCGTCATCGGCGCCGGCAGCATCGTCACCAGGGACATCCCCTCCAATGTGGTTGCGGTCGGAAATCCCTGCCGGGTCCTGCGGCAGATTACCGACGAGGATAAGCAGTATTATTTCAAAAAACTCAGAATCGAATTGCAATAACGATGCCATAAACGACATTATAATCTATCATGAAATTTTATCAGGAGAACCGATTATGCCAGCGACCCATGCGCCATGCAAAAACCACGACCAGCATCTGTGCAAACTGACCAGTGATGGCCTGCACAAATCCGACCCGAAAAAATACCATCAGCTCGTGCAGAATCCCGAATATGTCTGCAAAAGCTGCGGGCGGGTCGCGGCCAGCAAGGAAAGCCTTTGCACCCCGGCCAAACTCGGTACGTTTGAAGATTAAGCCTGCCGGACACCGTTGCCGTGACACTGGTCATTGAAGTTTTTATAAAAAAACGGCAAAAACCAGACGCAGTGTCTATATCCTTATGTGTCATGTTTGGCAGTAAACGACAGGTTGATTGAGGATAATG
>JBDKVE010000164.1:0-17065 GCA_039679345.1 Anaerohalosphaeraceae bacterium | reverse complement strand
AGGAGGCCGGACAGTTGATGCGGCGGATTCAGGGGACGCAGGATAATCTCAGGCGTCGATTTGCAGGCCGGGCTGAACCGCGTGTGCTGTGGGTCATCCAGCGGGACCCGCTGCGGGTGGCCGGGATTGATACGTTTGTCGATGAGATGATTCGCACCTGCGGAGGACAAAACGCAATTGGAAAAACCATTCATCAGTATCCGCCTATCAGTCAGGAAACATTGCTGGCCACGGCGCCGGATATTATTATTGAACCGGCCGATACCGCGGCGGATTACGAACGGCTGTCACATACGATAGATGAATTTTACGGGCGATACCCGAGTCTGCCGGCGGTGCAGGATAAACGCATTTATGTTCTGGATGGAGATTTGGTCAGCCGTCTGGGGCCTCGCATTGAAAAAGGGCTGAAGGAAGTCGCCAAGTGTCTCTGGCCGCAGGAGAAATTCAACTGAGCATGAAAACGCTGACTTCCGGCACAATGTGGAGGTATATCATTGTCAGCATCGCAGGATTACTGGCGACGGCGGTGATATGTTCTCTATTGGGTTCAGAGAAAGTCCATTTTTCGCGGGTGTGGGACGGTGTCTTCGGGCAGATCGAAGAGGGATTTAATCAGGATTATATTATTTATGTGCAGTTTCGTCTGCCGCGAATTTTTCTGGCCGGGATTGTCGGGGCGGCTTTAGCCTGTGCGGGGACGGTGCTGCAGGCTATTTTACGCAATCCCCTGGCGGATCCGTACCTGTTGGGGATTTCCAGCGGAGCGGGATTGGGTACGATGCTGGCGGTGATTGGCGGTCTGGGGGCGACCGTGCTTGGGATATCTTCGATTACGCTGTTGTCTTTCGCCTGTGCGCTGGGCACGGTGTGGATGGTCTGGCTTCTTGGGGGGCGTGGATACAAAAGCGGCATGGCCGGCCTGCTTCTGGCCGGTGTGGTCGTGAATGCGTTTTTATCGGCGGTAATTATGTTTTTAAATTCCATCGCGGCGGCCAGTCAGGTACAGACGACCATCTTCTGGCTGATGGGTAATATTACGGCGATTGAAAATACGTCGCTGTTGTGGCTTAGTGCCGGTATTGTTGCGATGGGTATTGGGGTGTGTACGCGGTTTTCGGTCTGGCTGAATTTAATCAGCTTTAGTCCGGAAGAGGCGCGACTGTCGGGGGTCAATGTCCGATGGCTGTACCAGGGATGTTTTGCGGTGTCCGCGCTGATTACCTCGGTGGCGGTCAGTTTAAGCGGGCTGGTGGGGTTTGTCGGATTAATTGTGCCGCATGGGGTACGTCTTCTGATTGGGCCTGATCATCGACTCCTGATACCCATCAGTGCGTTGGCGGGGGCGGCCTTTGTGATTGTCGCCGATACGGTGGCGCGAATTGTGGTGCCGCCGGCGGTGATGCCGGTGGGAGTGGTTACAGCGCTGGCGGGCGGACCGTTTTTTCTGTATTTGCTGGTGCGTTTTGGCAAAAAGCTTCATTTTGGAGACTAAATGGCGGTCATTGAAATCGACAACCTGTCATTTGATTATAAACAATTACCCGTGCTGTCGGATTTGACGGTGGCGGTCGAGCAGGGCAACTTCTGGAGTATCCTTGGGCCTAATGGTGCGGGTAAAAGCACGCTTATCCGACTGTTAGCCGGCTTATTGACGCCTCAGAAAGGCTCAATCAAGCTCCACAGCAAGCGGCTGAGTTTGTATAAAATTCGTGACCTGTCGCGACAGGTTGCGATGGTGTGTCAGGAATATGTGCCAGCCTTTGGATTTACGGTGCTGGAAACCATTTCGATGGCGCGAATCGGACGGGAGGGCTTTGTTTTATTCGAAAATGAAAACGACAAGGCCATTATTCGGGGGGCGATGGAGCAAACCCAGATTACCCATCTGGCCCAGCGAAAGCTGAACGAGCTGAGCGGCGGCGAGCGCCAGCGGGTGTTCATTGCCCGGGCTTTGGCCCAGGATACGCCGATTTTGCTGTTGGATGAGCCGACCAATCATCTGGACATTAAACATCAGGTTTATGTGTTTGACCTCCTGAAATCCCTGCAAAAAGACCAGAATAAGACTGTTTTGGCTGTCACACACGATATTAATCTGTCCTGCCAGTATTGTGACCGGGTTTTGCTGCTGGGTGGGGCGGGGCGATACGAGGTTGGAAAGCCGTCGGAAGTCATTGATATTGATAGACTTAAGGAATATTTTGGAGTGGAAGGCCATCGCGGGCTGATTGGAAAGACACCGTTTTTTGTGCCGGCCGGGCGGTTTTCGGGCGAATCGGATTCTGGCCAATAGCAATAAGTCTTTAATTTAAAAGAAGTTAAAGGCGGGGTTTTTTCCTTGCTATTTTTTTACAAGAAAGTATATTTTGGGCTTCTCAGATTGCCGACAATGGAAAAGATAACCTTGTAGTTCCAATGCAGCAGGGCTTGTTAATGGCTATATAAGGTGGCAAAAATGAAAAAAACGGCAAAAAAAACAACGGCAAAGAAGGCAGTGCCCAAAACTGTTGCCAAAACAGCCAAAAGCACGGCAAAACCCGCGACCAGGGCAGAACGCAAACCCAGCGTTGCCAAAAAGGCCGTGAATAATACCAAGCCCCCCAAAGACAACCCCGAGGCATCGACACCGAAAAAGGCTGCGGCATCCGCTGTTCCCAAAGCGGTTCAGGGGTCCACGAAAACCTATCTCAGTCCTGAAAAGTTGGCCTATTTTCGCCAGTTGCTTTTGGATAAGCTGCATCAGTTGACAGGGGATGTTGATTCGATTGAAACCGAGGCACTTCGTAAAAACAGTGCGGATTCTGCAGGCAATTTATCGACCATGCCGATTCACATGGCCGACATTGGCTCGGACACCTTTGAACAGGACTTCGCCCTCGGATTGATGAGTGGTGAACGGAAAATTGTGGCCGACATTCTTGCCGCCTTAAAACGCATTCAGGACGGCACTTACGGCATTTGTGAAGGGACCGGCAAGCCAATCCCGATTACCCGGCTGGAAGCCTGTCCGTGGGCGCGATATTGCGTGGAATATGCCACCAAACTGGAAAAAGGACAAGTTGTCCTGCAGGAGCAATCGTACCGAACACCTTCTAAGAGTCGCGTCAAGAAGGATGAGGAAGAGGATATTGAGGAACCGGAAGACCAGGATGAAGAGGTGGAAGCGAAAGAAGATGCTGAGGTCGAAGAAGAAGAAGGAGAGTACGATCATCTGGAAACGGATCCGGACTTGGATGACCTCTATGAGATTGAAGATGAGCCTGATAGTCCTTCCGCTTCAAAGTAGCTATTCACTTGGGTAAATTATGGTTTTTGAATGTCCAATTTGTAAAAAACCTGTCTGCGTACCACAGGACGGGCAACACGGTTTTTTTCCTTTTTGCTCTGAACGATGCCGGCTGATTGATTTAGGGAAATGGCTGGATGGGGAATATCGTGTTCCGGTTAGTTCTACTCCAGAATCTGATCCTGAAAATTCTGAATCGTCTGATGCTTAGAACAGTAGCTTTTTGTGCTGTAGATAGCATTCTTGTCCAATTTTCAACTTTTAACAGACGCCCTCCGATAAAGAGAATATAGACAAACCGGGTTGACTTCTTTGAATTTTTCGACATAATGTATTAATTATTTCTGGTCCAAGGCTTATGGAAAAGCCGGTCAGAAAAATCTTTTATTAGTTTATGGAGATGAATATGCGTCGTTCGTTAGCGGTTCGGCTGCTTCTGGCAGCGGCAGTGGCGTTGACTTTTGCAGGATGTAAAAAGCAAGTCAAGGTGGTAAAGCCCCAATATGACAGACAATTGCCTCCGGGGCAATATGCACTTCGTAAAATCACTGATCCGGCCATGATCCCGGATATCACATTTGCCTGTTATGAAATCCTGGACTTGCGGCAATCCATTGATTACAGCCTGCACTATTTGAATAAGAGCGTCAGCAAGAAGTATTTTCCCTGCGGGGATATTACACACGATCGTGCTGTTGCCAGTCTCAAGACGCTGGCGAAATTACTGGATCAGGGGCTTGCAGGACGTCCTCTGGCTGCGGCCATTAAGGAACAGTTTGAGTTTTATCAGTCGGTTGGCTGTGATGACATGGGAACGGTTTTGTTTACCGGTTATTATACGCCGATCTTTAATGGTTCCATGACCCCGACTGCGGTGTATAAGTATCCGCTTTACAAACAGCCACAGGATCTTGTCAAGGGCGAAGATGGTGCTATTCTTGGCCGCAAGATGTCCGATGGGTCTTTTACCAGCTACCCGGACCGCAAGGAACTGGAACAGAGCGGCCAGCTCAAGGGGACGGAATTGATTTATTTATCCGATCCCTTCGAGGTCTATATTGCACACGTGCAGGGATCGGCAAAGATTCGAATGTCGGAAGGCAATCTGGTAACGGTAGGTTATACAGCCAATAATGGCCATGAATATAAGAGTATTGGACAGGAACTGATTAACGATGGCGTCCTGCCCAAAGACGGCCTCAGCCTTCAGCGGATGATCGAATATTTCAAGGCCAATCCGAATATGGTGGACCATTATATCTATCGCAATCCGCGGTTTGTATTTTTCCAGATTGATTCCGGCGATCCTCATGGCAGTCTCAATGAGCCGGTTACTCCCATGCGGACGATTGCCACGGATAAGTCCATTTACCCGCGGGGCTGCATTGCCCTGCTGAAGACCAATCTGCCCAGGCCTGTGGGGCTGGATATTTCCAAGCGTCCCTATACCGGCTTTGCCCTGGACCAGGATACCGGCGGAGCGATTCGTGCCCCGGGACGCTGTGATGTGTATATGGGTTCCGGCGACCAGGCCGGAAAGATGGCAGGTCAGGTCTATGAGGAAGGCAAGTTGTATTATATCTTTGTCAAGCCGGAGTTGATGGCCTCGGAAGCGGTTTCAGGTGTAGTTGAACCGCAGCCGCAGTCGGAAAACCCGGCTTATTAACAATCTTTGATGTTGAACTAGTGGTGAGGCAGAATGGATTTTAAAATTAAGTTTCTCGGTGCGGTACAGAATGTAACCGGTTCCCGGCATCTGCTGGAGTTTAACGGCTCCAGGGTGCTGATTGATTGCGGTTTGTATCAGGAACGTGACTTTCAGTCCCGCAACTGGGAAGATTTTGGTTTTATGCCGGCTGATCTGGATGCGGTGCTGCTGACGCATGCTCATCTGGATCATTGCGGGCTGATTCCCAAGCTGGTCAAGGAAGGATTCAAGGGAAAGGTTTATTGTACCCCCGCAACGGCTGAACTTGCAAAAATCGTGATGATGGATTCCGGCAAGCTGCAGGAAGAAGATGCGGCCTTCAAACGCAAGCGTCATAAAAATGAAGGACGCGTAAGCCCTCGTCCCATCGAACCGCTTTATACAATGGAAGAAGCGGAGAAGAGTTCTGAATATTTTCAGCCCGTTCCCTTTGCTCAGGTGTTTTCGCCTGTCAAGGGCATTGATGTCAGTTTTCATGAAGCAGGGCATATCCTGGGGGCATCGATTATCAAGGCGGTGCTGCACCTGAACGGACAATCCCGTACGGTATTATTCACCGGCGATCTTGGACGAAACAACAAACCCATCATTCGCGATCCGTCCGTTTTCGAGCATGCGGATTATATCCTGATGGAATCTACCTATGGAGACCGTGAACATACCAATACGGAAGATACCAAAGAACAGCTTGCACTGGTGGTCAATCAAACCAAGAAGGCGGGGGGAAATCTCGTGGTTCCCAGTTTCTCGATTGAACGCAGCCAGGAGGTCCTGTATTTCCTGAATGAACTGCTGATGGAGGACCGCATTCCGCATATCATGACATTTTTGGACAGCCCCATGGCGGTCAAGGTGACGGAAGTGTTTGAAAAACACCCCGAACTGTATGATCGACAGATGCGTTCGCTGGTTCTTAAAAACGGGTCGCCGTTCAGTTTCAAGGGGCTGATTAAAGTTCAGTCCACCGCGGAATCCAAGGCGATTAACCATATCAAGGGGACGGTGATGATTATCGCCGGATCGGGCATGTGTACCGGCGGTCGTATCAAACACCACCTGGTGAATAATATTACCCGGCCGGAATCGACTATTTTGTTTGTGGGTTATCAGGCCAATGGTACTCTGGGCAGGCTAATTTTGGACAGCAATGGCGGTGAAGTCCGTATTTTGGGCCAGACCTATCCAGTGAAGGCCAGAGTTGCCAAGGTTCAGGGATTCAGTGCCCATGCGGATCGCAAGGAAATGCTGAACTGGCTGGGGAATCTCAAACAGCTTCCTCGCAGGATTTTCCTGGTGCATGGCGAAAAAGAAGCCGCCGAAAGTTTCCGTCAATATCTCAAGGATAACCTCAAGGCGGATGTGATGGTGCCGGAATATCAGCAGGAAGTGACCCTGGATTAGAGTGTAAATGCGACTGGCATAAAATGCAGTAATGCCGGTGCAGTCGGAATGAATGCGATTGTACACAATGAAGTGGGGGTTATTATGAAAATCAGGTACTGCTATTTTGTATTATGGGTTGTTTTTATAGTCTGTCTTGTGCAAGCCGAAAGCGTGCATACTTTAACGGGAAGCAGCGATCCCTCCGCAGCGGCTGTGATTGACCCGAATTATTTTGTGGCAGCCGATGATGAGCACAATATCCTGAAGGTGTATGCAGTCAACGGGCAGCCTGATCCGGTGCTGAACTGTGATTTATCTTCATTTCTGGCTGTGGATACAAAGTCGCCCGAAGCAGATATCGAAGGGGCTGCCCGGACAGGCAATCGCATCTACTGGATCACATCACATGCACGAAACAAAGACGGCAAGTATCGATCCAGTCGATATCGTTTTTTTGCTGTTGAGATACAGACCCGTTCGCTGCCTGGTGTTCCGTTTGAACTGGTACCGACAGGCAAACCCTGTTCAACGCTGCTCCAGGATATGCTGAACACACCTTCGCTGCGTTTTTTTATCTTGGAGTCTGTGACACCTCTCGATGATGATGCGTTATCAAAAAAGCAACGGGAAAGGCTGGCACCCAAGCGAGAAGGATTCAATATTGAGGGCCTGGCCGCAGGGCAGGATGGAAAATCGTTATGGATCGGACTTCGTAATCCCCGATATTCCGATCCGACTGATGGAAAGAAAAAAGCGATTTTAATCCGCCTGGAAAATGCCAATGAGGTGATTGACAAGGGGACTGCCGGCCGTTTTGGGGAGCCGGTGCTGCTGGATCTGGGTGGACGGGGGATACGTTCCATTGAATATATCGAATCGGACCAGTCCTATTTGATTGCAGCCGGAGCTGTGGATGGTACGGCCGATTATGCTTTTTATCGATGGATTCCTAAAACGGGGTTATTGAAACCAATTGGAATTTCGGTGCCTGACACATTTAATCCGGAAGCCATATTTATTTGTCCCGGCCAGTCTGGAATAGGATTAATCAGCGATGATGGGGCAATGGAAGTCGAGGTCAAAAGTCCGGATGAGTGTCTCGACGGAGAATTGCTGCCGAATGGACGATGTCTGAATAAGAATCTGAAAGATTATGTCCGTCGGACATTTCGCGTGATGTTTTTGTCGGAATTGGATTAGTTTCAGAGTATGCGATAAGAAATATACACAATTCGCACGGTATAAAAAAAGTTTTTTTCAGACCGTATTTTATTGTTTTGCATTTTTTGAGGGGATTGTTATAGTTATATGCAAAATAAGGTGGGAAACTGTTCCCGCCGGACATCTGGCCTGTCTGTCGGTATGGCGCATGGGTCTTAATTTTCTTTTTGGAGAAACAAGATGACAAAGAAAGTGTATGTTGGGAATTTGAGTTCCAAAGTGGATACAGCCATGCTGGAATCGTGGTTTGCCGAATTCGGCGCGGTGGAAAGTGCCAACATCGTAATGGATCGGGAAACAGGCCAGAGCAAGGGATTCGGTTTTGTGCAGATGGGTACTGAACAGGAAGCCCAGGCTGCAATGGATGCCCTGAATGGTAAAGAAATTGAAGGCCGGATACTCAAAGTAGCCGAAGCCAATCCTCCCAAAACCAACAAACCCCGGTTTGGCGGCGGCGGTGGTGGTGGTGGCGGCAGACGTCCTGGTGGCTTTGGCGGCGGACCTCGCGGCGGCGGCAATCGCGGCCCCGGCGGCGGTGGCGGCAATCGCGGCAATGATCGCGGCGGCGACAGAGGCGGACGCGGCGGTTTCGGCAGACGCTAATCTAAAATTGGTATTTTGCAAAAAATAGGCAAGCTCTTTGTGATACAAATCGTGTCACAAGGAGCTTTTATTTTACCAAGAATCATGGCTTGACCGCATAACAACAGGTGTGTAAAAAATTATAAAAATTGAGTTGACTGTTTCAATTAATAGGGTACAATACTGATTCAACTAGCAGAGTAGTTATGCGCAATGAGTGGTAACTCAAACTTTTTGGTTTTCACCTCGATTTATCAACAAGTAAATATGAGATTAAAATCCATTACCGCAGGCTTGGAAGAGTCGTGTTTTGGATTTTATCATAATTTCTCATCACCCTCCTCCGAAGCCAGACACCGATTTCGGGTCTGGCTTTTTTTATGTACATAGTGGCAATATCTTAAAACGTAGATACAATATATACAACAGCCATTATTTGTGTGTAAAATTGTTGACTCCGAACGCAGGGGGGCGTATGATTCTTCTTTTGGGATAATATCATGAACAAGACAAAGAAGTCACAAATACATTTTAATATTGAGCGCTGCAAGGGATGCGGCTTGTGTGTCTTATTTTGCCCGAAAGGCCATTTACGGATGTCGGAAGAACTGAATAGCCAGGGCAATCCCTATGCCGAAATTATTGACCCGGCCGCCTGCAATGCCTGCGGGATATGTTTTAGGATGTGTCCGGACGTGGCCATCGAGATTTCCGAACAGGCAGAAGAATCCGGCAGCAAAGAGAATGCTTCCGATGGACAATCTTCGAGAAAGTGATCATCCATGGGTGAAAAGATTCTGTTGAAAGGCAATGAACTGCTGGCCGAAGCGGCGGTTCGAGCCGGGTGTCGATTCTTTGCGGGGTACCCGATTACTCCGCAGAACGAAATCCCCGAATATATGTCGTGGCGGCTTCCCCAGTCCGGTGGTGTGTTTATTCAGGCCGAAAGCGAATTGGCGGCTATCAATATGCTCTTTGGTGCCTCGGCAACGGGGACGCGATGCATGACCAGTTCCTCCTCGCCGGGCATCAGCCTCAAGCAGGAAGGGATCAGCTATATCACGGCGGCTGAACTGCCGTGCGTAATTGTCAATATGCAGCGTGGCGGGCCTGGATTAGGCAATATTCGTGCTTCACAGGCGGATTATTTCCAGTCGGTCAAAGGCGGCGGTCATGGCGATTACCGGCTGATTGTGCTGGCCCCCGGGACGCTTCAGGAAGTCTATAATCTGACGATGAATGCGTTTGACTATGCCGACTTCTGGCGCAATCCTGTTTTGATTCTTGGCGATGGGATTCTGGCCCAGATGGCAGAACCGGTGGAAATGGAACCGTATCAGCCGCTGATGCAGATTCCAGCCAGGGATTATGTTCTGGATGGATGCAGAGGGCGTGCTCCGCGTGTGATTAAGACGCTGATTCTGCATCCCAACATCGGACTGATTGTTCATAACGAACATCTGCAGAAAAAATACCGGCAAATCGAACAAGCCATTCAGCTTTGTGAAGAATACCAGACGGCGGATGCGGAAATTGTCATTGCCGGTTATGGGATTACCGGTCGAATTGCCAAAGGGGCTGTGAAGATGGCCCGCAAAAAAGGCATCAAGGCGGGCCTGCTGCGGCCCATCAGTCTGTGGCCATTCCCCAAAGCTGTTTTTCTGAAAACGGCTGAGACGGCAAAACAATTCCTGGTGGTGGAAATGAGCGAAGGACAATTCGTTGAAGATGTCAAACTGGCCATCGAATGCCGGCGGCCGGTCGGGTTTCTCGGCAAAGGCGGCGGATGGTACCCGACGCAGGAATCCATTCTTGAAAAAATCGAGCAGATGGCCGCACAGGTGAAAGGGGGGAAATAAAATGGAATTTCTGCACCCTGAATCGCTGTGTGAATCACAAAGCCATTATTGTCCCGGCTGCGGACACGGCATTGTCCATCGACTGGTGGCGGAAGTCATTGACGAACTGGGCATTCGTGAAAAAACGATTGCCACGGCGCCGGTCGGCTGTGCGGTGATGTTTTATGACTATATGAAATTTGATATCATCGAATGTGCCCACGGACGCAGTCCGGCGGTGGCAACAGGTATCAAGCGGATGCTTCCGGATCGGATTGTGTTTACCTATCAGGGCGATGGTGATTTGGCAGCAATTGGTACCGCCGAAACCATTCATGCGGCCAACCGCGGCGAAAATATCACGGTGATTTTTGTGAATAATGCCATCTATGGGATGACCGGCGGGCAAATGGCCCCGACGACACTGCTGGGACAGTATACGACGACGACTCCCGGCGGACGCGGCAAACATCAGGAAGGCGGACCGATTCGCGTTTGTGAACTGCTCAGTAATCTGGATGGTGTTAGTTATCTTGAACGGACCTCGGTCAGTTCGCCCAAGGATGTCATTGTCGCCAAACGGGCGATTAAAAAAGCCTTTGAAAATCAAATGGACGGCAAGGGGTATTCTCTGGTTGAGGTGCTGTCGATGTGTCCGACGGACTGGAAGCTGGCGCCGCAGGATGCGATTAAATTTGTCAACGATGAAATGAAAAAAACATTCCCGCTGGGAGTTTTCAAAGATCGCTAATATGGAAGAAACGAGAATTATCATCGCCGGCTACGGCGGACAGGGTGTTGTGGCGCTGGGTAATGTCCTGGCCCGGGCGTGCATGATTGAAGGCAAAAATGTGACCGGCATGGTCTCCTATGGTGTCGAAATGCGCGGCGGCACATGCAGCGCCACGATTGTCGTGGGGGACGAAGAAATTGCCTGCCCATTTGTGGAAACGCCCGACCAGGCGCTGATTCTGAATCAGCAGTCGCTGGATAAATATGAAGCGTGTGTGATTCCCGACGGCCTGATTCTGGTGAATACATCGATTATTCAGCGTCCGATCAAGCGGGTCGACCTGGATCAAATTCAGATTCCTGCCTCGCAGATTGCGCGTGAACTGGGCAATATCAAGGGGGCCAATATGGCGGCGCTGGGGGCCTATATTCAGCATACGGGGCTGCTGAAAATGGAAAGTGTTGAACGGGGAATGCGAGAACTGTTTGGCGGAAAGAATCCGGTGATGACGGAAATGAATGTGCGTGCACTGCGGGAAGGCGCCAAACGGTTTACTCTGGTCAAGGCGAGGGAGAAAGCCGCAATAAAATAGCAGGGCTATTAACGGGTGAAATCACGTATCGAAGCAGATAATCCAGCCGGTCATTTGCATAAAACAGGGCGCAAAGACAAAGCAACCAATCATGGCATTATTGAGCATTAACACTATCTCTATGGGATTCGGACAGGCCCCGATCCTGGACAATGTGAGCCTTCAGGTCGAGCAAGGGGAGCGGATATGCCTGATTGGCCGTAACGGCGAAGGCAAGACCACGCTGATGAAAATGATTTACGGCGGAATGGAACCCTTGTCCGGCCAGATTACCCGCAAGCCGGGGCTGGAAATCGGGATGCTTGAGCAAACCGTACCGGTTGGATTGCAGGGGACTGTGTTTCAGGCGGTTTCGGAAGGGCTGGGACGACGGGGGCGGTTGCTGCAGGACTATCACCAGGTCAGCCGACAACTGGCTGAGGAGCCGACCCGTCAGGTGATGGACAAACTCAACCGCCTGCAGCACGAACTGGAAACACAGGATGCCTGGCATGTGCATCTGCAGGTCGATACGGTCATTTCGCATCTGAAACTGAATGCGGATGCCCTGGTCGATACCCTGTCGGCGGGATTGAAGCGGCGGGTGCTTCTGGCCCGGGCGCTGGTGCTGGAGCCGGATATTCTCCTGCTGGATGAGCCCACCAACCACCTCGATGTGGATTCGATTGTCTGGCTGGAGGAGTTTCTGCTGAAATATTCGGGGACACTGATTTTTGTAACGCATGACCGGATGTTTTTGCGTAAATTATCCACTCGAATTGTCAATATTGATCGCGGTTCTGTGACCAGTTGGCCGTGCGATTACGATACCTTCCTCAAACGCAGGCAAAACCAATTGGATGCCGAACTCAGCGAGCAAAAACTGTTTGACAAAAAGCTGGCGCAGGAAGAGGCCTGGATTCGGACCGGGATTAAGGCTCGCCGCACCCGCAATGAAGGGCGTGTGTCGGAATTGATAAAGATGCGTCAGATTCGCCGGCAGCGGCGCAACACCGTCGGCAAGGTGCGGTTCGCGGTGCATGAAGCGGAGCTGTCGGGCGAACTGGTGATTGATGTGCAGGGGGTGAGTTTTGCATATCCCAGTGCGGTATCACAGGATGCTCCGTCTCCGAACATTATTGACAGCCTGACGACGGCGATTATGCGCGGTGATAAAATCGGTATCATCGGCCCCAATGGAAGCGGAAAAACCACGCTGTTGAAAGTTCTGCTGGGTATTCTGAAACCCACTGAAGGCACAGTCAAGTTGGGAACTAAGCTGGAAATATCCTATTTTGATCAGCTTCACGCGCAACTGGATGAAACGAAAGCGGTTTGGGAAAATGTGGCTGATGGCTACAGTGTGATTATGCTTAACGGCAAAGAAAGAAATGTGATCGGGTATCTCCAGGACTTTCTGTTCACACCCCAGCAGGCCCGAAACCTCGTACAGAATCTGTCCGGCGGTGAACGCAATCGTCTTCTGCTGGCCCGGCTCTTTGCCAGGCCTTCCAACGTGCTGGTGCTTGACGAACCCACCAATGATTTGGATATGGAGACATTGGAATTACTTGAGGAGCTGCTGATCGATTATAAGGGCACGGTGCTTCTGGTTAGTCACGACCGTGCGTTTTTGAATAATGTTGTCACCGGCACCCTGGTTCTGGAAGGGCAGGGTAAGGTGTCTGAATTTGTCGGCGGGTATGATGATTGGAAGGCTCAACGACCGATTTCAGAAGTCGAGCCGGCTACAACGCCTGCTAAAAGGGATAAAGAGAAACCGCAGCTTGATGAAAAGGCAGTTACCAAGAAGAAGCTCAGCTACAAGCAGCAGAAAGAGCTGGACCATATCCATCTGGGTATTGAACATAATGAACAGGAATTGGCTGATTTGCACAGCCAGATGACGCAGCCGACCTTTTATAAGCAATCCAGCGAAATCATCGCAAAGGTCGCGGCTCGCATTCAGGAGCTGGAACAGCAAAATGAGATTTTGTTTACACGCTGGGAAGAATTGGAGCAATAAACTGGGCGGACCGAATTGGAAGGATTTCTGCAGGAGTTATATAAAAAAGGCGGCTTGTGGGCCGCCTTGTGTTTTCGAGAAATCGACTGAATTACGCCTTGACGACGTTAATCCGTCTGCCGGTCAGTTGGACGGTTCCATCGGCGGTGGCAAAAATCGTGTGGTCTCTGCCTATACCGACATTGAAACCAGGAAAGAACTTTGTTCCACGCTGACGTACAATAATATTGCCGGAAATGACAGATTGTCCGCCGGAGACTTTAAACCCCAGATACTTCGGGTTGCTGTCGCGTCCGTTTCGTGTTGACCCTTGTCCCTTTTTATGTGCCATATCAAACCTCGTATTATAGGATATTGCTTTTGTTTTCCATAAACCTAAGAGCCATATAAATTAACAATGCAAAATATGTTTGTCCAGTACAATTTTTTAAAACAGGTCAAAAATTTTATTCAAAATGGCCAATATGGTCATATACAAGACGGGGAAGATCTATTATGTGATTAAAAAAGGTGCGGGGGCCGGAGAAAAACAGAGACAAGTGTTTCTGTTTCGGGGTCGGAGGCCCCCGCATTATGTTTAAAGACATTTAATCTTTAACATGCGGCTGATTCAAGTGTTGTATAACGATGATTGCTAATATGTATAAATGCAATTATAGGTATTTTTACGGGTAATAGCAAGTAAATTCTTAAAGAACTGTAAAACGGTCTTTTTTATGTCTCCGGCGGACCCCGGCCTGCTTCCACGCTGCGATAAAAACGATTTATATTGGCATTACGCATAATGATAACCCCCAAGGTTTCAATTGACTATTTTTATGATAAATAGAATTATATAGAAAAATGAGTTAAAATTCAAGGGTATGTTAAGGAAATGTATAGATTGGTTTCGTAAATTACTTGATTTTCTCAATTTTACTTATATTCTCAGGATGTTATAGGTCTTTATATCATGTGATGTTAAAAATTTTTATAGTTACAGAACCATTGTTTTTCAGGAGAGAATTGTCATAATACGCCGATATTCTTAACATATTTCATAGGAAAAAAGTCGGCCAAGGATGTTGCAGCAGAAACGATTACAAATCAAACTCACAGGCCAGGTCCAGGGTGTTGGATGCCGGCCATTTGTCTATAATCTTGCCCGCAGGCTGGGATTAATCGGTTTTGTTCAAAACGATACGCAGGGTGTTACGGTCGAAATTCAGGGGACAGCCCCGATTCTTGATACTTTTATTCAGGAACTTCAATTTGGCCCGACTCGGCCGGCATTATTCCATATCGACTCACTTGTGGTTATCGATATTCCCGTTAGTGCGGATGAATCTGTCTTTTGCATTCAGGCAAGCAATACTGCGGATACACCGACGTCACGGCTGTGTCCCGATACCGCGGTATGTCCGGATTGCCTTGCAGAGATGAACAATCCGGCTGATTTCCGATATCGGTATCCTTTTATTAATTGTACCCAATGCGGGCCGCGATATTCGATTATCAAGACCATCCCCTACGACCGGCCCAATACCACAATGGCTGAATTCGAGATATGTCCGCAGTGTCGGGAGCAATATGGAAATCCCGCAGACCGGCGGTTTCATGCCCAGCCGGTGGCGTGTCCTGTCTGTGGTCCCAAAGTGACTTTGCTGGATAATACCGGTGAGCAGATCGAATCGAACAGTGACCGGGCCATTTCCAGAACCGCCGAACTCCTGCTTGAAGGCAAGATCGTTGCAATCAAAGGTATTGGCGGATTTCATTTGGCCGTCGATGCATTCAATGAGCAGGCTGTTCAACTGCTGCGGAAACGAAAACGCAGAGAGGCAAAGCCTTTTGCCATGATGGCGGGGCGGCTGGAAATTGTTGACCGATATGCCACTGTGGACCCGGCTGCAAAAGCATTGCTGACAAGCCCGGCAGCCCCAATTGTTCTGCTGCCCCAAAAGAATCCCGCCGGCATTGCCCCATCGGTTGCTGAAGGAACCCATTGTTTTGGATTCATGCTGCCGTATGCGCCGCTGCATTATTTACTCTTTGCAGAATCGGGAATTGAAGTACTGGTCATGACCAGTGCCAACCTGTCGGAAGAGCCGCTGATTTGCGATAATGATGCGGCACTGGAGCAATTAGATAATGTTGCCGATTATTTTTTGATGCACGACCGCCCGGTGTATCGTCAGGTGGATGATTCCATCACGCATATCATTGATGGGAAACCCGCATTGTTGCGCCGGTCGAGGGGATATATACCCGAACCGATTATTAATTATAACAAAGCCCGGCAGGAAATCCTGGCGACGGGGGCGGATTTGAAAAATGCCTTTTGTTTTGCCAAAGGTGCCCATTATCTGCTCAGCGAACATATCGGAGACCTTGAAAATCCGGCGGTGTATCGTCATTTTATTCGCTCGATTGACCATCTGGCAGGACTTTTTGAAATGAAGCCGGAGGTGGTCGTCCACGATTTACATCCAACCTATTTCTCAACCCAGTTTGCTCAACAGTATGCAAAACAGACTGGAATTCCTGCGATGGGCATCCAGCATCACTGGGCACACGCCGCAGCGGTGATGGCTGAATATAACCTGCAAGGGGATGTGATTGCGCTAGTGGCCGATGGAACGGGTTATGGCATCGATGGTGCAATATGGGGGTGTGAATGTCTGATATGTTCATTGACCCAGATGCAGCGATTTGGACATCTGGAATATTATTTTCTGGCCGGTGGAGATACGGCGTCGATAGAAGCTATTCGCCCGATTCTGGGACTGTCTAAAGCCGCCGGTGTATCCCTTCCGGAAGATCTGTTAGTCCGGATTGAACCGGACTTACAAAAGATTCGTATCATTAATCAGCAGATTGAAAAAGAATTTGCCACAGTGCCTGCGTCCAGTCTTGGCCGTGTGTTTGATGCGGTTGCGGCACTGGTGAATGTGGGTTATCAAAATCATTTTGAGGCTCAGCTTCCGATTGCTCTTGAAGCGATTGCCGATCCGCATGAGACGGGATATTACCCGATACAACTGCGGCTGGATTCCGACGGGAAGACTGTCTGGCCGATAGGCTCTGTTTTTGCGGGGATCATTGATGATTTAAATGAGGGCCTTGGCGCGTCAGTTATTTCTGCACGATTCCATCGTTCGACAGGCAGGGCATTGCTGGAGTTTGCAGTTCAGGTACGCCAACAGACAGGATTAAATAAGGTGGTTTTGTCGGGAGGAGTATTCTGCAATCGCTATCTTGCAAATTATCTGATTGAAATCTTGCAAAACAGTGGTTTTCAGGTATTCTTTAGTCGGCGTGTCCCGGCTAATGACGGCTGTATCGCGCTGGGTCAGGCAGCGATAGCAAACGAAAAACTTAAACTCAGGAAATAGCGTATCATGTGTTTAGCACTACCAGCCAGAATCGTGGAAATGACAGGGGATCGAGCGGTTGCCGATGCCATGGGCAATCGCTGGGCCATTCGTACCACCCTGACGCCAGAAGTCAAGCTGGGTGATATTGTTCTGGTTCATGCCGGGTATGCCATCGCCAAAGTCGAGGAAGAAGAAGCTCGCCAGACCTGGGAATTGTTTGCTCAGATTGCCGAAATAGAGGCTGACCAGCATCAGGCGGGAGGGGGAACCCAATGAGATTGAATGTGATCCAGTCCGCCCGCAGTGAAATGGAGCAGGCCTGCGCAAGTATTGGCAGGCTGATTCAGGTCATGGAAGT
>JBDKVE010000163.1:0-4611 GCA_039679345.1 Anaerohalosphaeraceae bacterium | reverse complement strand
TTTTTATCTGCATCCGAAAACAGTGGATTTTAATCGCCGCGATTCTATTCTGGGTGGCCTATGTCTTTGTCCACAGTATGCAAAGTGTCCTCATTGACCGCTACACGGTTCCGGTGATCTGGCTGACGCTGTTCATCACCGCCTATGGGATCAAGTCGGCATGGCAAGTCGCCTGTCAATACACCGGGAAATTGGCCGCCAATTGTATCCTGGTCCCGGCTGTAATCATTGCCCTGATTTGGATTATCCAGCTATGGCCTGCGGTCTCTAAAACCGCTGATGTCTGCCCCGCATCCCGCACCGCGGTATATGCCGGCCTGCTGCTGCTCGGTGTTTTTTTCATTGCAAAGTATTTCCTCCTGACTCCGCAACATCGCCTTCGGGATATCGGAATCTTCATTTGTTTCGGATTGTTTATTGTCTCCAACCAGTTTGCACTGGCGTTTCGTCTCGGCAAAGGCGATACGGACATTGAATTCAAGCAGCTTGCGGCATGGTACACCCAACACTGTAAACACGGGGAAAAACTCGCTACAACGATGTCAACCGTCGTATCACTCTTTTTGCCCAGCGAACAAAAACCGTATATTATTCATACCAGCGGGATACCGGGGCAGAATCTGATGGAATTCGCCGAAGTGTGTAAACGAAGCAAGATCGCCTATGTCGCATGGGATTCCCGTCTGGGCCTTGTACCCAATGATTTTTATTACAAATCGTGGGGGCTGGCCAAAATCCATCCCCTCGGCAGCGGAAAAGATGTCGGGCCGTTTAAGTTCATTCAAAAAATCGAAGCGTCACAGCGGCGATATCTGTACTTATATCGCCTCGATCCAAGCCTTCTGCCAAATCCCTGAGGATAGCCGTCCATCACTCACAATTTCAGGAATTAAATGGCTCAATCAGGGCCGAGACCAGCCCCTCCGTCGTATGCACACAAGCTTCCAGATGAATGGGGATGCCCAGCGATGTCAATTTTTTGGTCGTCTCCGGACCAATGGAAGCAATCTTGACCGCCGCATTAATCACCAGTGATTTATCAATATGTTCAAAAAAGCCCTGTACCGTCGATGAGCTGGTAAAGGTAATCCAGCCCGCCCTGCCCGCCTGAATCAAAGCGGCCATCTGCTCTTTTGCCTCCTGCGGCTGGGCCTTGGTCACTGTCGTATAAATCCGGATATCCTCCACCGCCGCCCCGCTTCGCCGCAGATCATCGGCAAGATCATCGTTTGCCGCTCCTGACCGCAGCAGCAGGACATTTTTCCGCCGAAGGTCCGACTTCTCGGCCAACTCTCTGACCAAAGCCTTGCCCGTAAATTCCGAAGGAATAAAATCCGCTCGAATGCCATAACGTATCAGCGACTCTGCCGTCGGTTTTCCGATGCAGGCGATTTTGGCAGAACCAAACGCCCGGCTGTCCCTGCGATACCGAGCCAGCAATTCCATCGTAAAATCCACCCCGTGTGAACTGGTAAACACAATCCAGTCATAATCATTCAAATCCCTGACCGCGCTTTTAAGAGCCGGGCTTTCGATAGGCCCCTGAAGCTCAATACACGAAAAATCAACCACGTTGGCCGCCTGCTGCCGGAGCAGTTTGCCAAGACGCTGATTGCCCGCCAAGTCACGGGTTACAACGACGGTCTTGCCGAAAAGCGGCAGCGACATGAACCAGTTATACGCATCAGGGCTGTCGGCGGCCTTGCCGATGATCACAATCGCCGGCGCCGACAGTCCGGCCGCTTTGCATACCGCATCAATGGTATCCAGCGGCCCCCTGGCCATCTTTTGACTCGGCAGCGTCGCATGGTGTATCACCGCTGCCGGTGTGTTGGCGGGTTTGCCGCCGGCAATCAGCCGCTCGGCAATCTGGGCCAGATTGCTCATGGCCATATACAGCACAATCGAACCGTCAAATCGTGCCAGATAATCCCAGTCGATAAAATCAAAATCCTTGTCCACCGACGGATGCCCGGTCACAAACACCACCTGCGAACTGGTATTGCGGTCGGTCAGAAATATCCCACCGTATTCCGCCGCAGCCAGCCCAGCCGTAATCCCCGGCACAATTTCAAATGCTATTCCGGCTTTCTTCAAAGCCGCCGCTTCTTCACCACCCCGGGCAAACAGCGTCGGATCGCCGCCTTTAAGCCGAACAACCGTCTTACCCTCCAGTGCCTTCTGCACGAGCATCTCATTGATCTGGTCCTGCTTGATGCTGTCCTGCCCGCCGCGTTTGGCAACAGAAATTTTTTCCGCAGCCAGGGACGCATACTCCAGAAAATCCGCATTGGCCAACCCGTCATAAATCACACAGTCCGCCTCCGCCAAACACCGGATCGCTTTGAGCGTAATTAATTCCGGATCGCCCGGCCCCGCCCCCACCAGATACACAAACGGCTTTTTCATCGCTTAGTTCTCCTCCAGAATATCTATCGCCCCACCCGAAATCATTTTCTCTGCTAACTCCTCAGCTACCGCATGTGCCGCCGCAAAGTCGCCTTCGGCCTCACACCGCAGCTCATCCGTCCCATCCGGACGCGATGCAAACGCAGACATAAGAATCCACTCCCCCGCCCGGCGGGCATACACCCCTACCGGCGCATGACAGCCCGGATGCAGCCGCCGCAGCACAATCCGTTCCGCCTCCACCAGCGTCCGGGTCTGACTATCGTCAATCGCTGCCACCAGCTTTCGCGTCGCGGCATCATCGGCCCGAACCTGCACCGCCAATGCCCCCTGTGCCGGGGCGGGCAGAAATTGCTCAGGTTCCAGCAGAAACGCAATACGCTCCTGCAAGCCCAGCCGCAGCAGGCCCGCCGCCGCCATTACCAATAAATCATATTGCCCCTCATCCATTTTCCGCAGACGCGTATTGACATTGCCGCGAATGGTCTTGATGCTCAAATCCGGACGCAGCTTGAGAAGCTGAGCCTGCCGCCGCAAACTCGACGTTCCGACAAATGCCGACGGTGCAATCTGCACAAACGACCCGATCTTCAGCCGCGATACAACACAATCCGCCGGATTCTCCCGCACGGGTACTGCCGCAATCACCAGCCCCCCCGTATCGGCTGTCGGCAAGTCTTTATAGCTGTGCACCGCAACATCCGCCTTGTCGTCCAGCAAAGCCCGCTCCAGTTGCGTCGTGAAAAAACCCACTCCCTCCATCTTCCATAACGGCCGCTCAGTATCCTGGTCCCCCTGCGTACTGACAATAACCAGCTCCGTTTGCAGCCCGGCGTGCTTATCCTCCAGCATCCGCGCAACCAGCTTCGTCTGAGCCAGCGCCAGCGCCGAACCGCGTGTGGCAATCCGCAACACCGTCATTGTCCCTTCCTCCGCTGTTTGGTATCCAGGAACAATTTTCGGACCAGTTCGGCGGCCTGTGCCTTGTCGACCTGGGCACGCGGTGAATCGGCATCCTTGAGATATTGGATCGGCCCGTGCAGCAGCTTTCGGGCAAGCCCTTCGGCGAACTGCTCCAGCCGCTCCTGATCGCTTTTGGCAAAATACCGGCGATTGCGCTTGGCATACGTACCCGCCTCGCCCAGAATCCTGCCCGTTAATTCCGCAATCACCGCCGCCGTATCCAGCGACTTCTGCCAGCGGATAAACCGCGTCGTATGCAGACGAATAATCTTCTGGGCCGGCTCAATCCAAATACTGCGATTGGCCCGGTTCTTTTCAACCTGCTCATTCAACTGGTCAATGTTAATCAATTCGACATTAGCCAAATCGCCCACCGCCGGCTCCACATCCCGCGGTACCGCCAAATCGATAATTAACAGCGGATGGGTCCGCTGTGACAAATAATACCCCGCATCTTCGGCCGTCAGGACCGGATGCGGTGAAGCCGTGGAAAAGATCGCAACATCTGCATCCGCCAGATACTCCGGCAGGCACGCCAACGCCGCCGCCTCGGCCCCATGAATGGTTTCGGCAAGCTGCTTGGCCGAATCCAGCGTGCGATTAATAATCGTCAATCGGCTGATTTTCGACTTGGCCAGGTACTTCGCCACCAAAGCCGCATTTTCCCCCGCCCCAATCAGCAGAACTTTCGCCCCTTCCAGCCTGCATTTGGCCCGCACCGTCTCCACCGCCGCCATACTCAGCGACACCGCCCCGCAATTAATCTCTGTCCCCTGTCGAACCGCCTTGGACGCACGAAAAGCACAATGCATCAGCTTGTGAAAACAAAACCGGCTGGCCCCCGCCTCAATCGACTGAGTATAGGCATCCTTGAGCTGATGAACAATCTGGTTTTCCCCCAGCATCTGGGATTCAAGCCCCGCCGCCAGCGAAAATAAATGCTCCACGGCCGCCTTGTCTTCAAATGTCTCGCAATGGTGTTGCCAGACTGCCGCCGCCTCCGGCTTAACCACCGACAATGCCTTCTCGACAACGGCTTCTGGCTTGAATTTTTTGGGACAATTCAGATACAGTTCTGTGCGATTACAGGTACAAAGAATCATCGCCTCCAGTGCCTCATCGGCAGACCGAAGCACCTCCAGCAAAAACCGCTGCCGGCCTGTATCCAGGGCAACCGCTTCCCGCACGTCCAGCGGTGCTGTATGAAAATTGATACTATAACAGATAAAACGCATCTGA
>JBDKVE010000162.1:0-7116 GCA_039679345.1 Anaerohalosphaeraceae bacterium | reverse complement strand
ACCTATAATGCCGCCAAAGCCGCTGCTCTGGATATTCGGCTGGTCTATCCGCAGGCGAAAGACGATCCCGGCAGCAAGGTCAATACCCTGGTTGGCAGGGCGGTTGCGATTTACCGCAAGACCGGGGACAATAAATCGGCTCAGCTTCTGTTCTGTGACTCGTTTAATCACGTCAATATGACCAAGCTGACCAGTTTTGTTTCAGGGCAAACGGTTCAACTCGATATTGAAGAAGATGCCGAATCCGCTGTTATCGAGGATATGTTCCTCTACAAGGACATCAAACGTAAACTGATTGAACAGGGAGTCCCCGAACACGAAATCGCCATTGTCAAGGATTATAAAACCACCGACCAGCGAGAGGCATTGTTCGACCGGGTCAATCGCGGTGAGGTCCGAATCCTCATCGGCAGTACCGCCGCGATGGGCGTTGGCGTCAATGTCCAGAAGAAACTCTACGCCATTCATCACTTGGATACCCCCTGGCTTCCGGCAGACCTCGAACAGCGGCAGGGCAGGTTATTGCGTTATGGTAACGAAAACGAATACGTCGAAGAGCTTGCCTACGGGATGGAAAGCACGCTCGATGCGGCTATTTACGCCAAGATCGTCCGCAAGGCCAAATTTATCTGGCAGGTTCTCAGCGGTCGGGTCTCGTCGAGGGAGTTTGAAGACCCGGCAGGGGCCTTGATTATTTCCGCCGAGGAACAGATGGCGTCACTGTCGGGTGATCCGAGAATCTTTGAGAAGATCGAACTGGAAAACTCCCTGCGTCAGATGCGGATGGAAAAAGATACCCACGCTGATGCGATTGCCCGAAGCCGGGACAGTAAGTTTAAAAGCCAGAAGGAAATTACCGAACTGGTCGATAAGACCATCCCTGCCCGCAAAGAACGGCTGGAGCAGATTGAAAAGCTCATTGACGGCCAGACATGGACCCGTGATGGGAAGGCCATCGACAAAAAAGACCTGACCGCAGCCTTGCAGGAGATTATCGACAAACGCACGGACAAGATTCTTCAGGATACCAAAAAGAGTATCATTGAACCCTTTCACCCGCGCGGACTTGCCCCATTGACCGATAACAACGTGGTTTTGAAAGAGACGATTAACGGTCTGGATGTGTCGATGGTGATGGGCGTCTATAAGGTTGCCGCACAAGGGGCTGGCGGGGGACTATCCTTTGACTGGAAGACAGAAATCAGCACCCAGATCAGTCTTGACGGGGTGGTTTTATATCATAGCGACGCTCATACCGGCAGCGGAATTGTCATGGCATTGGCCAATATTCCCAAAACGATTGCCAGAGAGTTGGAGACTTCGCATAACCGGGTCAAATATCTCAGGGATAATATCAAAGAACTCGAAGCCATTATCGAAAAATCCTTCGATAAAGACGACCTGCTGGTAAAAGCCGAAGCCCGCCTCTCTGAAATCAATCGTGATCTGGTCGGCGAAGGTGACGACAAGCGGCATTCAGTCAAGAAACCCAAACCGCAGTCCGCACCGGCTCAAAAGGTACAGGCTGATGAAGCAGCACGGACGGAAGCAGGCCGCAAGCTGATTGAGCAACTCCGTACCGATACCACCAAAGGCCCGCGAACGATAGTGGAGTTTGTCAACGACCTGGTCCGAACCAAGATGCTGGTCGGTAAAAGCCAGACTTCCGGTCGGAACCCCGCCCATTATTCGGCGTTTGGCCATGTTATCCGCACCCGAAGCGGGCTGTGGCAGCTTAATTTCCATGAGGCCGGACATGCCCTGTCGGAATTGCTGTCGGATCAGAAAAAAGGCTGGCAGGGCGAGATTCAAAATGACCTGGTTGCCTTTGCCAAGAGGGATGGCTCAATGGCCTCGGCCAAGACCGCCGAAGAAGGTCTGGCGGAACTGGTTCGCTGTTATGTGGCTAATCCCGATGAAATTCCCAACAAACTGGCCAGTGGCTTTGAAAAAGCAGTTTCTGGGGTGGCCCCGGATATCCTCGACGGCCTCAAGGATGCCCGCAAGGCCTATCATCTCCATCGTTCCAGACCGATACTGGATCAGTTAAAGGCCATCCAGCAGGATAAACCCGCCGAAAAATCCCTGTTGGATTCGATTACCGACCTTGCCTATCATGGCCTGTACTCGTTGTTGGGCGGCTCTGCGGTCATTCACCGTCTGATGCGAAGCACCTTTGCCAAAATGGCAGGCGATGGGGCATTATCCACGATGGATGTAACCGGTATTGTCGGGGTCATTAAATCGAAATTAAATCGTGCCTATCAATCCCGCCTGAAACTGGCCCGGCAATTCCGACAGGAAGTGGCCAATACCAAGGCTGATATTGTGTCGGCCTATCAGACGATGATTCATCTGCGTCAGGAAATCCAGCGGGCGATCTACGGTATCCGCAAAGGCAGGGAGGGGATTCGGGTTTATGCCACCGGTAGGGGGTTTGAGGAATTGTCCGAAAAAGATGTGGAACTCCTGAAAAATGCCGGTTTTGAAATCCCGCAGCAGAAGGCCGAACACGGTCACTGGCTCTATCTATCTGATCAGTCTATCAGCCGGATTAAACACGCAGTCGGGCTTGCCAATTGGCAGGCATTCTGCCTGTGGGGACAATACCGGGCGGCCCTGGAACGCTATCATAAAAAAGGACACGAATATCCCGGCATGTTCGATGGTCTGGATACTGTGACTCTCGATACCTGGATTAAACAGCAAGCCAAGGATCATCCCCAGTGGGATAGTCATTTCAAACAGATTCAACAATATATGGATCAGTTGCTGCTGGTATCAGTGTTGTCCGGGGAACATACCGCCGCTGACGCTGTCAAAATCAGGCTGGCATGGGAAGATTACTGGCCCTTGCCCCGCCAGATTGAAGACCGGCACACCAAACACAGTGGGGTGGGAGTGGACCCCGACAGCGGTATCCGGGCGGCTTTTGGATCATCATTGCCATTCAGGACGCTCGATGAAGCCATTGAAACCCGTACCCGGATGGCGTTGGAGGCCTACTATACCAATAGACTCATGGGGTCGATGATCGAATTCGGCAAGTCCATCAATACCATGAAAGACCTGCCCTTTGACATTCGCAAAAACGCCTCGCGGATTATGCTGCCGCTGCGTCTGGATACCAAACTGGCCGCCACCATGAAGGATTCCGAGCAGGCCCAGATCATTGCCGACTATCTGAATAAGCAGAAGGCCCAGGAATTGAATATGAGTGTTGAGACACTCACGATGACCGGTCAGGGGATGGACGCCGACGATGTTGAAATCACCCATCCCGGACGAAAACTCTGGCGGACGGCCAGACCCAAGGCGGTTCGCGTGGCCAGTGTCTTCCGCAATGGCAAACGCCGGTATTATCAGGTCACCGATCCGCTCCTGTTTGAAATGCTGTCGCGGGGCAATAATCCATCCAAATATTTTGGGTGGATTTCCAAGGCGATGACCGGCATGGTTGCCCCGTGGCGAAGGGCCTTGACTCAGAATATCGGATTTGCTCTGGCCAACGCCATCAGCCGCGACCCCGCCAATGCGGGCTTTATGGGCAAAGACGGCTGGAAATCTCTTATTCCTTATTATTATGCCGGATGCGGCCTGATTAACCGACTCAAGGGCAGCAATATCAACGCCGATGCCGTCAGTCAGTCGGAATTATTGAGCAAGGCCCTCGATCATACCACCAGGGATGCCCATCAGGGGATTGTCGGGTCATTCAAGGAAATGCTCAAAGAGGGGATTTTCCTGACCGATTACCAAGACTTCAGCCTCAGCGAAAGGGCTGCCGCCTTACCCGGTCAGGTGATGAGTGTCCTGATGAAGCCGATAGACATCTTCAACTGGACCAGCGGCGGACGCTGGCTCAGTCAGATCGGGGAAGAACTACCCCGTGAAGGGGCGTATATCTCCGCAATCAAGAGAGGCCAAAACCCTGAATCCGCACAGGTTGATTATGATTATATCACCGGCGACTTCGGCGGTAAGCCCGGCTCTGCCAATATCGCATCCCTGGTCAAGGCCGCTGGATTCCTCAATCCTGCCCTGCGGATCATGTGGGGACAACTCCAGCGAGTCACAGACCCCGACCCTGCGGCACGGGCGTTTAATATCGCCGCTAAAATGCCTGCCCTGATGATGTGGGGGGCAATCGGAGCGGCGATTAATTACCTGATTATTCGGGCCATTAACCCTGATGATGACGACCGGGAAGCCGTATTGGAACAGATGCGGGAACGTCCGGATGACAGCCGTCTGGCATATATGGCCATCGCGGGTAAAATCCGCCTGCCGTTTGATTACGGTTTAATCGGGGCGGCCTGTTCCTTCGGCTGGAACTCGGTCGAGCAGTGGCTCCTGGATGACCCGATTGCCGCTGAAAAGAAGGCCAAAATCCTTCTGGCACGGGCCAGGGAACTGCCGGGAATTACCGACATCCTCAATCCCTACCTGAAAACAGGGGCTGAACTTTGGCTTAATCACAGCTTTTTCTACGATGATGATATTGTGCCGGTCTGGATGGAAAATGCGTATCCCTATAATCCGGAACTGAAAACATGGCCCAATATGCCGGAAATTTACAATAAAATCGGCAGGGGGCTGAAGGTTAGCCCCATTAAGATACGCTATGCGGTGCAGAATATCTTTACCCGCCAGATGGATGATGCTGTTAAAGTTGCAGAAAAGATCAGGGGTAAAGAACCGTTCACCGAGGCGTCGGATTTACCGGTTGTTGGGCGGCTGATCCACCGGCAATCCACAGGTTGGCAGTCCGAGTCCGTTCAGAGCCTGTCGGACCTGGATAGGCAGTATGGGGCACTGAAGGCCCAACTGAAAGACATGGAAAAACGCAAGGTTTTCGGCAAAGACTATCAGCAGCTTCAGCGGGAAATCGGCAAGCTCAAGCCCATTCACGAGGCTATGCTGCATATTGAGAAGATATGGAAAGAGGTCAAAGCGGAATCCGCTAAACCGAATCCAAACAGGGATAAAATAGATCGCCTCAAACAGGAGATGACGAAAAAGGCGAAAGTATTTATTGGCAGATACCAGAAAACACCTGCATCGGCAGCCTGATTATTGAGAATCTGTTCTGACTATCAGACTAAACTTAAAGACAACACGGTGCTTGAAAAAAAAGAAATTGGTGGTAAAATAGATGTAAAAGGAACTGAAAGTCTTTTTCTTAAATACTCTATTTTTGTCTCATTTTGCTGAGGACGTAAAATTTCGGCTCGAAAGATAAGGAATTATGGATTTTGGTTATGAAATACTTGTTATTATTTTGATGTTATTTGTCAATGCGGTCTTTGCTGCTTACGAGATGGCTCTGGCATCCATTTCCCGCTCGCGGCTTTCCACTCTTTGTCAACAGAAGAAGAGAGGCGCGGAAGAGGCGGCCTATATGAAAGACAGAATGGAGGCAAGTCTTGCAGTCGTACAGCTTGGCATAACCTTGGCAGGAGCTATTGCAGCGGCAACCGGAGGAGCCGGTGCTCAGGAATCCTTTACTCCAATTTTCACAAAGATGGGGATTCCCTCTTTCTATGCCGAAATCGTATCGCTGATCTGCCTCATTATTCCATTGAGCACATTCACGATCATTTTTGCGGAACTGGTGCCGAAAATGTTTGCTTTGGATAACAGGGAATGGGTTTGTCTTTCATTGTCACCAGTAATGAAGATGCTCGCGAAGATTACCGATCCGATTGTTTCATTTTTCGAGACGATAGTAAAGAAGATTATGAGCTTCGACGTAAAAACAAAGGACGAGACCGCCTCCGTTGACAAGCAAAGCCTCCATGAGCTAAATGCTGCGGCTGCCTTTGCCCGGACTTCCAGGCTTATCGGCGCTCAAGAAGAAAAGATCGTTCTTTCCGCGGCTCAATTGTCACAAAGAAAGGTGGCCGATATCATGTTGGATATCCAGGATGTTTCCATGATTCCGGTGACTGACAGCCTTTCGAATGCCTTGATCAAGGCGCATTTAGATATGCATACGCGGTTTCCAGTGTGCGAGAAGGCCGGGGAACTTCAAACAATTATCGGTTATCTTAATTTTAAGGACATTGTAAATGCCTTAAATATAAGTCCCAGTAATCCTTCTATCCAGGGCATAACCCGCCCCATCAAGAAACTTCCTGCAACAACGCCGCTTTCGCAGGCTTTGTCGGAAATGATGCGTGAAAAGGCACACATTGCAATTGCGGTTTCCCAGGATCAGAAATTGATAGGGATGATTACTCTGGAAGATATCATCGAGGAGTTGGTTGGCGAAATTGAAGATGAATATGACCGGCTTCCCACCCACGTCCATTCTTGCGGTACGGGTTGGATCGTGGGCGGAGCGGTTTCGATGAAAATCGTTGCCTCTACGCTTGGTATTGAATTGCATTTGGATAATGTGTCCGAAAAAATGCCGACTCTTGCGGAATGGGTTACACAGAAACTGGGCAGGGATATCGAAAGCGGCGAGGTATTGTCTTTTGATAATATCCTGGTTACGGCAAGAAAACTCCGGCGAAGAAAACTGGCCGAAGCAATTATTTCGAAGGTATAAAAATCAAACCATTTTCTTTGAAGACCGTTTTGCTTCAAAATAACATTCCAGTGAGCCGATCAAGATGATGCAGTAACCGAAAAACTCCATTATTTCTTCCACAAATCCACCAATCATACGATGATGACGTTCCTGGAGAAGTGCCCGCCATAAATCCTGCTGGCCGACAATTCGTGCAAATCCAACTGTTATAAAAAATCCCAAAACAAAACAGATGAATGGCTGAGTGTGCGTGAACTTTATAAACTGCAGAGAAACAGGACGGGCCGTCTTCATAAACACATAGCCTAAATAAATCAGACCTATGATAACAAATACCTCCCATGACTCATCGAAGACATAGGTTTCCAGCAGGCGATCATTTTCACGGATAACTGCAATTACAGGCAAAATAAACATTACCCTGAAGAGTTCCTTGTATTCCTGCGTACATTTACTAGAAGCCATTTCATAACCTCCTGAGGGTAATGATGAGGCACGCAATATGAAAGAACGCTTTATAGACAGTAATATCATGATCCCAGCGGACGACCAGCCGGCGATTATTGCCCAGCCACGAA
>JBDKVE010000161.1:0-7671 GCA_039679345.1 Anaerohalosphaeraceae bacterium | reverse complement strand
CCATTCAGGCCAGGGCAAAATAGCCGCATTAGGATGGAAAAGAAAATAGCAATGATGCTTATATGTATCTAAAGTTGAAAGGAGAGCAAGTATGAAAACAAACAAATTGGCCATCAACGGTGGTCCCAAAACGGTGGACAAACTGGGACCGTTTCCGACAAAAATTGGCAAAGATGAACTGCTGGAAGTGTTGGACCTCTGGCAGTACTCCGGCGAGACCATAGATAAAATCAGAAATCTGATCGAGCAGGACAAGGGGATTAAAGGTCCCCATTTGTTCCGCTATTACAATCCCCGTCCCAGCAAGGTTGCTGCTGCGGAAAATGCGATGAAAGACCTGATTGGCACGACCTACTGCATGGCGGCCAACTCCTGTACCTCCACCCTGATCGCGGCGTACCGTGCCTTGGGGATTGGTATGGGCGATGAAGTCATTGTCCCGGCCTACACCTTCTTTGCCACCTCGGCCACCGTTGCGGCGTCCAATGCCATTCCTGTCATTGTGGATATTGATGACACGCTGTGTATGGCTCCTGAAGCGATAGAAAAAGCCATTACCAAGCGGACCAAAGCCATTGTCCCGGTTCACATGCGCGGTGCCGCGGCCCAGATGGATGCGATTATGGATATCGCCAATAAGCATGGGATTCCGGTGGTCGAAGATGCCGCTCAGGCCGCCGGCGGTTCCTTCAAAGGCCAGATGCTCGGAAGTATCGGCACCATTGGCTGTTTCAGTTTTGACTATTACAAAGTGATTGTATCCGGCGAAGGCGGATTTCTGACCACCGATGACCGACGACTCTATACCCGTGCCTTGAACTGGCATGACTGTGCGGCCTGCTGGCGTCCCGATCGCTTTGGCCCCGAAAAAGAAAATGAAGATCTCTTCTGCGGGGAAAACTACCGCATGAGTGAACTCGAAGGCGCGGTAGCCCTGGCCCAGATCAAAAAAGCCAGAACGATCGTGTCCAAACACCATGCCGCCAAGAAAAAAATCAAAGACGCCATCGAACCGTTCGAGGGCTTATCTTTTCGACGTCTGGCTGATGAACAAGGCGACACGGGCATCTGTCTGACCCTGTTCATGCCGAATGCCGATACCGCCAGGAATGTACTGTCCGCCTTACAGGCCGAAGGCGTCCCGGCCGGGGGGATCTATGATTCCAAAATCCGGGATTGGCATGTCTATAATTACTGGGACCATATCCTGCAATACAAATCCGTTTCATCGGACCGACTGCCCTGGAGCGGTGTTCCGCGTAATGAACTGCCCAAATATACCAAGGATATGTGCCCCAACTCGCTGTCCTTATTGGCACGTGCAATCCTGATTGATATTGATTACAATCTGGGCGATGAAGACTGCAACAAAATCGCGACGGCGATCAACAAGGTGTTAAATGTGTATCTGGCCGAAACCAAGGTATTTGTAAAATAACGGAGGCCACCCATGGCTCATATCAGCGTATGCGCGGAATGTTTTTTCACCGGCTTGCCTTTTGAAGAAAGAGTTGCCAAAATTGCCGATATTGGCTACCGGTATATTGAATTCTGGCATCCGGAAGGCACATTTAACGGTAAAGAGGTCGATTTTTCACAACCCAAAAATGCCGCGAAAATGACAAAAGTAGCCGCAGAAAAAAAGATTGCCTATAATGATTTTGCCTTTGGTGCCTGGGATGGTTCGATTGGGGGCAATGTCACCAATCAATCCGAGCACGATCGCTATTTTCGGCAGATCCAGAAAATGCTCGATTTTGCCAAAAGCATCCACTGTTCCAAAGGCATCATCCTGTCCGGTCTGGCCCAGGCCAATCTGACCGACCAGCAGATGAATCAGCATATCCGGGCTGCGTTTGCACAGGCCGTTCAGATGGCCGAAAAAGCCGGGATAACCCTGTTGATTGAACCACTTAACACCCTCGTTGACCATCCGGGTTACTTTTTCAACAAAACCGACGAAGCGGTCAAACTCATTCGCGAGTTCAAAAGCCCTCACCTCAAGCTGCTGTACGATGTGTATCACATGCAGATTATGCAGGGAAATATTCTTGCATTTATCGAAAAGAACATTGATATTATAGGGCACTTTCATTCTGCCGGCGTCCCGGGAAGGGCGGAACTGTTTGATACGGAAATCAATTATCCCAGAATCATCAAGGCAATTGATGGACTGGGATATAAAGGCTGCTTCGGCCTGGAATATTTCCCCAGGCTGGACTCTCAGGAATCGTTAACAAGAACGCTGGACTATCTGAGCTAAGGAGACATGCAATGGCGGGAGTATTTAAGTTTACATTTGGCCCCTGGAACATCCACGAAGGTGCAGACCCTTTCGGACCGATGGTGAGAAAAACCGTGGAATTTGGCAAAAAGCTCAAGATGTATAAAACCATGGGCTTTGACGGCGTTCAGTTTCATGATGACGATGCGGTTCCCAAAATGAACGATCTATCGCCGCAGCAAATCATTGATGAAGCCAAATCCGTCAAAAAAAGTCTCGAAGCTGAAGGATTGGTTGCGGAATTCGTCGCCCCCAGACTCTGGGAAGACCCCCGGACCATCGACGGCGGCTATACCAACAATGATCCCAGGTGCAGACAGTACGCCATCGACAGGTCCAAGCGGGCTATTGATATCGCCGACGCCCTCGGGACCAATCTGATCGTTCTGTGGCTTGCCCGCGAAGGCACCTATATTCGGGAATCCAAAGACAGCAAGGTTGCCGTGGACCGGCTTGCCGAGGCCATCAGCACCATGCTGCAATATAATCCAAAGATTAAAATCGCCATCGAAGCCAAGCCCAATGAGCCGATGGACCATACCTATCTGCCGACCATCGGCCATGCGATTGGCCTGGGGCTGCTGACCTGTGATGCCTCGCGTGTGGGCTGTGTCATCGAATCCGCCCATGCCATCCTGGCAGGTCTTGACCCATCCGACGAGATGGGCTATGCCCTGGCTCACAAGAAATTGTGGTCGGTCCACCTGAATGACCAGAACGGCCTGAAGTTCGACCAGGATAAATCGTTCGGTTCCGTGGACCTTCGCAGGGCGTTTAACCAGGTCCGCATCCTCGACAGGCACGATTACGGCCAGCAGGGCCAGTGGGTTGGCCTGGATGTCAAAGCCATGCGAAGCCAGAAAGACGCCGTCGCCGCCAAGCA
This sequence comes from Anaerohalosphaeraceae bacterium, assembly GCA_039679345.1. Taxonomy (GTDB): domain Bacteria; phylum Planctomycetota; class Phycisphaerae; order Sedimentisphaerales; family Anaerohalosphaeraceae; genus Anaeroglomus. The sequence goes on along the minus strand of JBDKVE010000161.1, from coordinate 4,504 downwards.
TCTGAGCAACAGCAGAACGGTTTTCCTGAAACTGCTGGAACTGTCCCGCAGCCTCGATGACGCCAAAGTCAATGCCCTGATTGCAGAGCGGGATTACGAAGAACTGGACCTGCTCATCATGAAGCATCTATTAGGCTGCTGAGCCGGGAGAACCTGCTGATGAAAACCATCAAAGCCGCAATTATCGGGACAGGCTATATTGGCCCTGCGCACATTGAGGCCCTGCGACGGCTCGGCACGGTTGAAGTCGCTGCCGTGGCCGAAGCCACCCAAACCCTGGCCGACCAAAAGGCCGCCCAGTTGCATATTCCAAATGCCTATGGCGATTACCGGGACCTGCTGCGTGACCCTGCGATTCAGGTCGTCCACAATTGCACCCCCAATGTCATGCATCTGCAGGTAAATCGGGATATCCTCAACGCCGGAAAACATTGTGTCAGCGAAAAGCCGCTGGGTATGAACAGCACGGAGTCCGCTGAGCTTCTGGCCCTGGCCAAATCCAAAGGCCTCGTGCATGCCGTGAATTTCAATTACCGTTACTATCCCCTGATTCAGCAGGCACGCAGGATGGTCCAAAACGGCGAGCTGGGCAGGGTCTTTGCGGTGCAGGGCTGCTATATGCAGGATTGGCTGCTGTATGATACCGACTGGAGCTGGAGGCTGGACCCCAAAATGTCCGGGCCAAGCCGGGTGATTTCGGATGTCGGGTCTCACTGGTTTGACCTGATTCAGTTCGTCACGGGAAAGCGAATCGTCAGGGTCTTTGCGGACCTGCTGACCCTGCATGACTACCGCAAGAAACCCAAAGTGGCTGTCGAAACCTTTGCCGGCAAGGAACTCCGGCCCGACCAGTATGAGACCGTCAAAATCGAGTCCGAAGACTACGGCCATGTCCTGCTGCAGTTTGAAGACGGCACCCGCGGCATGGCCTGTATTACCCAGGTCTCGGCTGGCAGAAAAAACCACATCGTCATTGAACTCAACGGCACACAGAAAAGCCTCTGGTGGGATCACGAAAAACCCAACGAGATGATGATTGGCAACCGCAATAAGCCCAACGAACTGATGCTCAAAGACGCCGTCTTAATGGATAAAGACATTCGGGATTACGCCCATTACCCCGCAGGGCACAATGAAGGCTATCCCAGCGCCATCAAGAATTTCTGCCGGAATGTCTATCGCTATATCTCGGGCAAATCCCGGGATGTGGATTTTGCCACCTTCCAGGATGGCCACATCGCCGACCTCATCGTCGAAGCGGTGCTCCGGAGTCACAAAACCGGAACATGGATAACAGTTGACTAGGCATGGCTTTAGACGCTATAATTTCAGCGTTTCTCATTGATGGAGCAATAACATGAACAAAGCTGAACAGCACAAAGCCATGGTGGCAGGTCACATCTGCCTGGATATCACCCCCGTCTTCAATCCCGACATGAAAGGCAGTTTCAGTACCATCCTTTCCCCGGGAAAGCTGGTCAATGTCGGCAAGGCCGTCCTCAGCACCGGCGGGGCCGTTGCCAACACCGGCCTTGCACTGGCCAAACTCGGCGTCGATGTCCTGCTCAATGGCAAGGTCGGAGATGATGAGATCGGGGATGTAATCAAAAAGCTTGTCGGGCCGCAGCGGGCACCTTCCCTCCGCACCGTGGCAGGGCAGGCCAGTTCCTACAGTGTGGTCCTGGCGCTGCCCGGAATCGACCGGGTGTTTCTGCACAATCCCGGCACCAATGATACCTTTACTGCCGCGGATGTGGATTATAACGCCTTGAAAAATTGTTCACTGTTCCATTTCGGCTATCCGACCCTGATGAAGCAATTCTATGCTGACCAGGGTGAAGAACTGGCCAGCATGTTCCGGCAGGCCAAGCAGGCTGGTGTTGTAACCAGCCTCGATGTGACCTTGCCGGACCCCAACAGCGCCTCCGGGCAGGTCAACTGGAAACAGATATTCCGAAAGGTGCTGCCCTATGTGGACATCTTCCTGCCCAGCGTCGAAGAAATCGCCTTCATGCTGGATCGCCGATTGTTTGAAACCAAAAAAGTCCAGGCCGGCGATGCCGACCCGGTGCTTGCTTATACCGCCGGCGACTGCTCACGGATGTCCGATCAACTGATGGATATGGGTGTCGCTGTGGTTGCGATTAAAAACGGCATTCGGGGCTACTATCTCCGCACCGCGGGGCAGGAGCGTCTGGGTGCCATGAGGCAGTGTGTTGCTTTTGATGTCAAGTCCTGGGCAGGGCGGCAATTGTGGTCAGGGTCCTACCGGGCCGACCAGTTCGGTTCTGCCACAGGGGCAGGCGATGCAACCATTGCCGGATTTTTGACGGCCTTTCTGGAGGGCCTGAACCCGGTTAGGAGCCTGAAGGTGGCCAATACCGTCGGCTGGCAGAATGTCCGAAGCGTCGATGCCATCAGCGGAATTGAGGACTGGCAAACTACGCTTCAGATGGTCAATGACACGACCCGACCGATGAATCCCCTGGATATCCATGAAGCCGGCTGGAGCTATCGGCCGGCCGAGCAGGTGTATTATGGTCCATCCGATTGCCAACAATAGTTGTATGGCTCAAAACAGCAGCACCCGGCGCAAGTGACGTGTTTTTTAATTCATCCGCTATGGCAAAATGACAAAATCAATCATCTGGTATGATTCATAAGTCTGCAATCAAAATAGACACAATCCCGCCGGCAAACATTGCCGTTAATCCCTTCCCTCTCCCAGATTCACGTTTTAATCCCTATCGTGTATTCCGATAAGACAAAACAATAGGTTTTCTGATATCCAAATAAAAAGGGCCGATTGAAGATATCTCAATCGGCCCTTTTTTAATTCGAATCAAATGGAATCAGGCGATATTACTTGCTCCATCTGCGACGCAGCATGGCCAGGCCGCCCAGACCCAGAAGGCAAATGGTCGTCGGTTCGGGAATGCCGACAAACTGAATTTCAGCGATCTGCATGGAGTTCGTTACATCAGCATTCTTCAGCGTCGGGAAGACCATCTTATACGAAGTATAGAAGCTGCTGTTATCCACCGCAACCAGAGATCCCAGGGTGTTGCGATCGACGGGCAGTTCCAGGCTTCCTGAATCAATCAGTACCCAGTTCTCGCCGCCAAGACCGTCACTGTTATCGGCACTGGCGATGGCATCATTGGTGCCATACAGTTCCCATGAGGCCGGATCACGTTCGGCCCAGTCATTGGCTGTGGTGATCTCAAATCCATTGACCAGCGAAGCGCCCTTGGCCGGGGTGACGATAAATCCAGAGTTGGCTTTTCCGAAATTCAGATACTTGCTCAGCGTGCCATCAATCAATTTGCTGGGATTTTCTGCATTCGGATAACGGCTGTCCCAATCCCGGTGAATGGCCAGGATTGAATCGCTCAGAGACAAAAAGCTTGAGCCTGACCCATCGGCCGATTCATAAAAGGATACATCGGCTACCTGCATGATGGTGTTGTTGTCTTTCAGAGTGGTGTACATCATCTTGTACGATGAGAATGCCGTGGTGTTGTTGACCGATACAACCGGGCCGGCGGTTTGCCGGGTATCCGGCAGGGCCACTGTGCCGGCGTCGATCTGGGTCCAGTTTTCTGAGAGACCCATGCTGTTGTCGGCGCTGGTAATTGTATCGTTGGTACCATAGAGTACCCAGGACACCGGATCGCGTCCCGCAGCGTCATTGGCTGTTGTAATCACAAAGCTCTGGACCGCTCCGGCCGAAGAGGGGGTAACAATGAAGCCGCTGTTTTTCCCGGCAAAATTCAGATACTTGGTACCCGAATCGGCGTCCAGCACTTTTCCCGGGGCTTCACCGCCCGGATACGAACTTCGCGAAACCATTCCCGTCGCATCAACCGCGATGATTTGGTCATCTGCTGAAAGAATGGATTCCCCATAACTGCAGACAGATAACAACAGGACACACACAGACATGATACACTTGATGTTTTTCATTTCATCCTACCTCCGAATTATAATAAATTTCATTCTTGGACAAATCCTGTCCGATTCCTCAACAGAATGATGAATCCCTTCACCTCCGGCAGCACCCTCGTACTGCTTATTACTATATTCTAGTCTCAAAGCTAATTTTGTCAAGTTTTCCCGAGTTTACGATTCAAAATGATAATGTTTATGATCACAAAATGCCAATACAAGACAGATAAAGTCATATAAGAGTCTTTGGGGAAGACTTGTTGGATGAATTATTCTGTAGTTCATAAGTGGTTTATATATATACATATATGACTGTTTTTGAGACATGAAACATCATGTTTTTCTATCTGTTATACATCGAAATCAACCGATTTTTTTCTCCCCAGATGACGATTGTCGTACTAAAACAAAAAAGAAATATTTTTTATCTCGTGTTACTTTGGATCCAACACTATACCGTATTGTCTATTTATAAAAAAAGACAGGGTATGGCTTCAATATGTCCGATTTAATCCATGGCAAAGAATTCCTTCAAAAAGAAGCAGGTGTTCTCAAT
>JBDKVE010000160.1:0-1895 GCA_039679345.1 Anaerohalosphaeraceae bacterium | reverse complement strand
CGGCAGGCGGGTGGGCGATTGCCATGACTGTTCCATGGTGACGTCGATCACAGGTTTACCGGCAGCGCCCCGGCGGGTAGTGACCATGATCACGCCATTAGCCCCCCGCACACCGTAAACAGCCGTTGCGGAAGCATCTTTTAAAATGGAAATCGTCTCGATCTCGTGCGGATCCAGTGCAGAAAATTCGCGTTCCACACCATCGACCATTAACAGCGGTCTCTGTTCGTTCGTGGTACTGCGTCCCCTGATATAAAACTCCATTTGTTCTGCACCGGGGGCTCCGGAACGTTGCAACACCGTCAGCCCGGGCAGACGACCTGCCAGCGCAATGCCGATATTCGATGCGGGAGTCTGCATCAGACCTGTCGCCTTGATTGAAGATATAGAAGCAACCACGCTCTCCTTTTTTTGAGCCCCGTAGCCTACTACCACCATCTCATTCAACTCCGTTACCACTTCGCGCAGGGTCACATTAACAGTACGTTGCCCCCCTATGGCTACTTCCTGCGTCTGAAATCCAACAAACGAAAATATAAGGATCGCTTTTGTATCGGGAACCTGAATGGTGTATTGACCATCCTCGTCGGTTGTTGTTCCCTGGGTTGTCCCCTTTATTTGCACGGTCACTCCGGGCATCGGCACTCTTTCTCCGTCAACGACGACTCCTTTGACGGAGAACTGGCCGCTCTGGCCTGCATATACTGACAGATTCTGCAGTAATACATACAGGATACTAAACAGAAATAATTTCGTCTTCATTTTCTTACATAGGTTTGATAGTTAGTGCTTATTGATTATTGAGGCTCGATTACTTCATTTATGGTTATTTCAAATGATACATATAGCTTAACCGTCCCATGGGCATAACGCTTCCCGTCTGGTAATAATTCATGATGTCGGAAGGATTCTCCACACCGGCGGCAAGTTTGAAATAAAATTTATCAACCGCATTATTCAGTCCGATTGTTGCCCGGGGAATCCGGATCTGGAGAATACTGCTTTTCAGATCATACATGGCAGATCCAATGACATTTGCGGAAAAATCATTATTGAGGCGGCATATATCCGTTTCATCGTTCTCATACTTCGTGCCTATCAGATAGTCATAGCTCTCCCACCCCTTCAACTCTGGTTCTCCGGTACCGATAAACAGATTAATCCAGTTGCCCTTTCCTTTGTCGGAGGTGATTTTTGCCTTACACTTAACAAGAAAATACAGGTTCTCATTATCGTGTGTTACCTTGACCTCCTGAAGCTTGTCCGCAGGAGCTGCCTGAGTATACCTGACTGTCATTGCGCCACCGTATGAATCTCTTTCAGGATAAGTGTCATCGATATTTTTATGGCAATATTTTACACGATCCCATTGCGAAAGATCTCCCTCGATGTCTATGGTTGCACGCTCTGCTGGTTCGGGAGTATCGTTCATTCCCTTATACCGGCGTATATTCCTGATCATCTGGATATAAAATGCGTCCTGATAACCGCCGTTCATTGGTTCAATGTCTCTGGAAAATTCCTTATTTACGGCATCACATAACATGTATTCACCGTCATAGGGCTGTTTGTAAGCAATCCATTCATTCCAGCCCCCAATAGTGATCATTGCCGGATCAACCGACAGGGCATGGTCCCATTGTTCCTGGAAAAAAGTACCCTTATCAACATCCGATTCAACATTTGCCTTTGTATTGGGATTCCAGCCTCTTCCCCAGTTCTGATTTTCTCTGGAAACAGAGAACGACATCGGAATCGCCGGATGACTGGCAACGGTGACATTGATTATTTTACCATGCAGTGGCTGAGGGAAGGTCCATTCCACCCAGGGAAAACCATCAGGATAGACAGGATCGCTCGGCCATTGCGGCCTGACAAAATGAAAAAAATTCAGG
>JBDKVE010000159.1:0-7812 GCA_039679345.1 Anaerohalosphaeraceae bacterium | reverse complement strand
CGATGGATATCGAGTCGTATGCCCGCTGGTATGCCTATTCCCGGGCACGTGACAAGATGCTGGACGCAACCGATACCAAGGACGCCCCGTGGCGTGTTGTTCGCTCGGATGACAAGCGACGCGCCCGCCTCAACTGTATTTCGCATCTGCTCAGCATGATTCCCTATAAGAAAATCTCGCATCAAGAAATCAAGCTTCCCGAACGCTCCAAGAAGGGCAAGTACGATGATCAGGCAACCCTGACAAAGCGGAATTTTGTACGGGAACAATATTGATAAAGTATTGTGAAGGCGTGATATATATTTGCAGCATACAAAATAAATAGGATTTACTTTAGGAAAAGGAAAGATTTATGAAACACATCATTTTTGCACTCATTTCAGTCACAATGGTGATTGGCGGCTGCGCTATGGACAAGAACAACGCCACGCCCAATACCCTGTCAAACGTCGGCGTAAGAACGTCTTTCAGTCCTGCCGCACAATTTCCCAAAGGTGCTCATTTTGCCTTTGTGCAATTTGCTCCCGATGATTCGCAGGATTCGGAGGCAGCAATGATAGACCAGCGGATCAAAAAGGCGCTGGCCGGCGAACTGAAACAAAAAGGGTATAAACCGGGAGAATACGAAGATATTAATTTCTTTGTCGTTTACGCCCTGGGTCTCCAGCAGCAGATTGATGTTTTAGTGGCAAAAAGCAAAGTGCAGGGCAATGAATGGATTGCCGCGGTCGTAGCGCCCAGCGACTACGTCAATGGCGCATTGGTGGTGCAGATGATTGACGCCAAAACGATGGAACCGGTATGGCTGGGCGTGTTTAATGCGGATGTGGCGATTGCCTCATTAAGTGAGCAGGAAAAGCAAACAAGAGTGAACTACGCCGTCCGTGAATTGTTGAAACAATATCCGCCGAAATAAATGATCACAAGAATCCTAAAAGGATACAAGAATCGCTGATGCTGAAGTTGCTGTTGGTCAGTTTGGGATTAACCGCCATCACGGTGCTGATTCACGGCCTCAGCACGCTCTATTACATATTGTTTCTGGCAAAGAATTGGAAAAAGAAACGTTATTCCCAGAACAACCTTGGCGTGGAAATACTGCTGATGGAGTTGGTGGGTTTTCTGCTTGTGCTTCATTTAACCGAAGCCGGCCTGTGGGCTGGATTTTATTTTGCAGGCCGTCTGGTGCCGACTTTTGAAACGGCGATGTATTATTCGTTAACCAGTTATACGACAGTGGGTTACGGCGACGTGATTTTGTCTGGATCCTGGCGGCTGATGGGCCCAATTGAGGCTTCGGTGGGTGTCCTGATGATGGGATGGTCCACGGGTGTTATCGTAACGGTAATTCTGAGGGCCTATACCAGCCGATTGAAATTATTTTCAACTGGACAGGAGAAACCCTGAGAAAGAAAAAATTTTGGCATGACAATCGTTTATATCTCTTTTAAAGGTGAGCTATGAAAGCGGACACAAATCATTTTAAGAGCATCATTTTTCTTCTGATGTTCGGTATGGTGCTATTGGCCGGATGCAAAGTCGGACCTGATTACAAAGCTCCCGAGGTGGTTATGTCGGACGCGTGGCATCAGCAGATTACGCAGGGATTGGCTCAGGGGCAGGCGGATTACCAAACCTGGTGGGTGCAGCTTAACGACCCGATTCTCAACGACCTGATTGACAAGGCAACCGAGGACAACCTGGATGTCAAAACCGCTGTTTCACGTATCCAGCAGGCTCGTGCTCTGCTTGGAATTGCGACCGGGGAGTATTATCCGCAGGTGGATGCAACCGGCTTTTATTCAAGAGATCGGGAAAGCAAAAATGGTTTGAATGCGCCAACCACCGGTGATCCCGACCAGACGAACCTTCACAATATCGGGGCTGGGGCGATCTGGGAAGCTGATGTTTTTGGACGAATCAGCCGGTCGGTCGAATCCTCACAGGCCACGCTGGAAGCCTCAGTTGAAAATTACCGCGATGTCCTGGTGGTTTTGTATTCCGATATTGCGCAGAATTATATTGAACTGCGTGCATTGCAGGCTCGCATCCAATATGCCCAGGATAATATCAAGCTGCAGCAGGGAACGCTGAAACTGACACAGGATCGCTTTGATGCAGAACTGGTGCCGGAACTGGATGTTCAGCAGGCTCGCTTCAATCTCGCCAATACGGAATCGCTGGTTCCGGATTTGCGGTCTCAGCAGGTGCAGGCCCTCAACCGCCTCAGTGTTCTGCTGGGACAATCCGCCGGGCAGATCAACGCGGAGCTGATGAAACCGGCCGCAGTACCTTCGATGCCTAAAGAGGTGCTTGTGGGGCTGCCGGCGGAACTGCTCCGACAGCGTCCGGATATACGAAGAGCAGAACGGGCTTTGGCGGCTCAAACCGCTCAAATCGGCGTCGCAACGGCTGATTTATACCCCAGTTTCTCGCTGTCGGGAACCCTGGCCCTTGAAGCACAACGGATAGACGACGTGGGCGAATGGAACAGCCGGACCTGGGGATTCGGGCCGGGTTTTCGCTGGACTATTTTTGATGGAGGACGAATCCGAAATAATATTCTGTTTGAAGAGGCAAAGGCTCAGGAGACATTGAACCTATACAAACAAACCATTCTGCTGGCCGTGGAGGAAGTGGAAAACGCGATGGTTTCCTATCAGGAAGAGCAGGTCAAGTATGAGGCGCTTGACCGCTCGGTCGTCGCGTCGCAAAAATCAGTTGAATTGGTCAATGACCTGTATATGAACGGGCTGACCGATTTTCAGAATGTGCTGGATATGGAGCGATTCCTTTCCCAGCAGCAGGATAAACTGGCGCAAAGCCGGGGGACGGTGGTTAAAAATCTGGTCCGTGTCTATAAGGCGTTAGGCGGCGGCTGGTCCGCTCAGACGCATAATATGGCAATTCTCGATAATCAGGAGATGTATCATGGCTCAAAATAAATTCGGCCTTATTCGGATTCTCTGCGGTCTGATATTGATAGGCGGCGGCATTTACGCGGTGTTTTTTGTGGATTGGACCAAAACGGAGGCTGAACAGGCCCCGGTCATCCGGCCGCTGAAAATGTTTACTGTGGGGCAGGACTTCTCAAATTTGATTCGAAAGTACCCCGGCAAGGTATCTGCAATTGAAAAAGTTACTCTTGGCTTCCAGGTGGATGGACCGCTGATTGAGCTTCCGATTCGAAAGGGTGACAAGATACAAAAGGGGCAGTTGTTGGCAAAAATCGATCCGCGAGATTTTCAAAATCGGCTGGATTCCACGAAAGCGGAACTGGACCAGACCGCCACACAACTGGAACGGATTAAAAAAGCAGCCGCCACCGGCGCTGTATCCAAAACCGACCTGACTAACGCCCAGGCTGCGTTTGAACAGGCTGATGCCAATTACAAAATAGCTCAGAAGGCGATGCAGGACACACAACTGCTGTCTCCGTTTGAAGGATTGATAGCCAATATCTTTGTGGATAATTATCAGAATGTCCAGGCCAAGCAGGAAATTGTTACGATTCAAAGAGGCAACGATATCCTGATTGTGGTCAATGTGCCGGAAGAACGCATTATTCGGACAAAAACCACCAAGGACAAATATCGGTTTGTCGCGGTATTTGATTCGCTGGCTGGACAGGAGTTTGAGGTCAAAGTACATGAATATGCCCTGGAGGCCGATCCGATGACTCAAACGTATCTGATCACGTTTTCGATGACTTCGCCCGACGATATTGCGATTTTGCCCGGGATGACCGCTACCATCTGGGAGTACCCGATACAGGCTGAAGAACAGGAAAAGACCATTCTGGTTCCCATGGATGCCGCACCGGTTGACGGCAGCGGACAGTATTATGTCTGGATGATTAAAAAAGAAGCGGACGATCTTTATTCCGTACAAAGACAAGACGTCAAGATTGGAAAGATCGAAACCGACAAAATTCAAATTCTGGAAGGATTGTCCGACGGAGATAGAATTGCCGCAAACGGGGTTCACATGCTTCAGGAAGGACAGAAAGTCACCGAGTTTCTGCCTGGAACCAGGGAGGCGAAACCATGAACATTGCGGAACTGGCAATTCAAAAGAAGACGATATCCTGGGTCTTTACAATCCTGATTCTACTGGGAGGATTGTTTGCGTATCTGAAAATGGGACGCCTGGAAGACCCTGAATTTACCATCAAGGCCGCCACAGTGATTACCTACTACCCCGGGGCGACAGCGATGGAGGTGGCCGAGGAAGTCACCGATGAAGTTGAGACGGCCATTCAGAAATTGGGCCAGGTCGATTACGTCAAGAGCCTGTCCATGCCGGGATTTTCGTATATTCACGTCGAGTTGAAGAAGGCGACACCCAAAGACACCATTCCGCAGGTCTGGGATGAACTGCGGCGAAAAGTCGGCGATATGCAGAACAAACTGCCGCCGGGAACATCCACGTCCATTGTGAATGATGATTATGGGGACGTCTATGGTGTTTTTTATGCCGTGTATGGCGACGGCTACTCCTATGCAGAATTGAAGGAATATGCCGACCTGCTTCGTCGGGAGCTATTGCTGGTGCAGGATGTAGCCAATGTGACATTGTTTGGTGTCCAGCAGGAAGTGGTCTATATTGAAATCAGCCGGGCCCGCCTGGCTCAGTTGGGTGTTTCGATGCAGACGCTTTTTGCCACGCTGACCGGCCAGAATATGGCCGTCGAGGCCGGCAATATCCAGGTCGGCAGTCAATACATCCGAATTCAGCCGACCGGCGAACTCAAATCCATTGAGGAAATCGGGGATATCCTGATCGCGGCAGGAAGTGCGGGAAGCAAGCTGTTTCTCAAAGATATTGCTTCGATCAGCCGGGGATACCAGGAACCGCCTACCGCCATGATGAGTTATAACGGCAGGCCAGCTATCGGGGTAGGCATTTCAACCGTCGAAGGCGGCAATGTGGTGGTCATGGGAAACGCAGTTGAAAAAAGGCTCAAAGAACTCCAGGCCCAGACTCCCATCGGCATCGAGATTGGCACCATTGTCCAGCAGGCCCAAAGCGTCACCGCGGCCATCAGCGGATTTATCATTAATCTGATTGAGGCGGTGATTATTGTGATTGGGGTATTGGTTTTTGCCATGGGGTTTCGAAGCGGGATTATTATAGGTGCTATTCTTCTGCTGACTGTCGGCGCCTCATTTATCATCATGCAGGCCAAAGGGGTGATGCTTGAGCGTATCAGTCTGGGTGCTTTGATTATCGCGCTGGGAATGCTGGTGGATAATGCCATCGTGATTGTGGAAGGCATCCTGGTCAACGGCCAGATGGGCATGGATAAAATCAAGGCCGCCGCCGCAATTGTGAAACAGACCATGTGGCCACTGTTTGGCGCGACGGTCGTGGCGATTCTTGCGTTTGCCGCGATCGGGGCTTCCAATGATTCCACCGGCGAATACTGCCGTTCGCTGTATCAGGTCATTATGTATTCCATGATGTGGAGCTGGGTGTTGGCGATTACGTTGTGCCCCTTGTATGGCGTGCTGTTTCTGAAAACAGAAAAGCAGCAAGGCAGTGATGCGGATCCGTATAAAGGCACATTCTTCCAGGCGTATAAAAAGTTCCTCGTGTTCTGCATACGGAACAGATATCTCACACTGATTCTGCTGGCAGGGATGCTGGTTTTGTCCATTTACGGATTTGGATTCGTCGATAAAAGTTTCTTTCCGGACTCGACCCAGCCGCAATTTATGGTTCATTACTGGCTGCCGCAGGGGACGTATATTACTCAAACCGAACGAGATTTGAAGCAGATTGCCGAGCATATACAGAGTTTTGAAGAAGTTGTCAGTACCGCATCCTGTGCCGGCCAGGGATTTCTGCGGTTTCAACTGACTTACACGCCGGAGGAACCCAACCCGGCCTATGGCATGATTCTTGTGACGGTCAAGGACTACAAGACGATTCCCGACGTGATGGAAAAAATCAATGCGTATGTGACCCAAACTAATCCACAGGCTCAGAGCTATTGCCGGCGGTTTGTCCTGGGGCCGGGAGATCCGTTTAAGATTCAGGCGCGGCTGCGGGGGCCGGATCCGGCTGTTCTTCGGACCTTATCGCTCAAAGTCGAGCAGATTCTGCGTCAAAATCCCAATACGGCCGATATCAGTACCGACTGGCGACAGCCGGTTCCGCTGATTCGTCCTATGGTTGCCGACACACAGGCCCGCAATGCCGGGATCGCACGTGCTGATATCGCCCAGTCGCTTTTATATGCCACCGAAGGGCGGACGGTAGGATATTATCGTGAACAGGATGAATTGCTGCCGATTATCGCCCGCAGTCCGCAGGCGGAACGGGACAACCCGGCGGACCTGAGTAATGTCGAGATTTTCAGTCCGGCTGCACAGCGTTTTATTCCGTTGCAGCAGGTGGTTGTGGATTTCAAGACGGTGTCTGAAAATCAGATTATTCGTCGTCGCGACCGGCTTCCCACGCTGATTGTCCGCTGCGATCCCCAAAGCGGTCCGGCCAGTGTCGTATTTAATCAGATTCGGCCGCAGGTTGAAGCAATCCCCCTGCCGTCCGGTTATACGCTCGAGTGGGGCGGAGAATATGAAAACTCCGGCGATGCCCAGAAAGCCCTGGCGGCGAATATACCAGTCATTGCCGTGCTGGTTGTTTTGATCGTTATCATGCTGTTTGATTCGATCAAAAAACCGCTTATTATTTTCCTGACGGTTCCGCTTGCGGTGATTGGAGTCACCATCGGCCTTCTGGTGGCCAAGCAGCCTTTTGGTTTTATGGCGCTTCTGGGATTCATGAGCCTGGCGGGAATGCTGATTAAAAATTCCGTCGTGCTGATCGATGAAATTAATGTTCAACTGGCTTCCGGGAAGGATCCGTTCCTTGCCATTGTCGATTCGGGTGTCAGCCGTGTCCGTCCGGTCTCCATGGCCGCCCTGACCACGGTGATGGGAATGGCTCCGCTGGTTGTCGATGCCTTCTTTGTTTCCATGGCGGTGACTATTATGTTCGGCCTGACCTTTGCTACCGTATTGACGCTGGTCGTGGTTCCGGTACTCTTTGCGGTGATTTTTAACATTAAGGATAAGACGTCTGTAAAATCACAATCCAACCATTAACAAATATGGAGATTCAATATGGGTGTAAGACTTCTGGAACAAAACGGAAATGTATATGTCATTGAAATTACCGGATTGCTTAAAAAAACGGAATGGGATGCCGCACAGGCGATGGCGGCTAAAAAATGGGAATCCGCCTCCGATATTATGTTGTTGGTTATTTTGAATGATTTTAAAGGCTGGGAAAAAGATGAAGGCTGGGGCGACATGAGTTTCTATGCAGCGCATCGAGAGAAAATTACCAAAATTGCCTTTGTAGGCGATCCCAAACATGAAACCGACATGCTGATGTTTTCAGGGGCCGGTTTCCGTCCGGCGCCGGTGAAATATTTCCCGCCAAACCAGCTCGAATTAGCCCGCAAATGGCTGGTTTGATAACCTGCTGGACAATCCAGAGCAGAACGGGCACTGAAAAGTAAAGATGATATAAATACGCCGATAAGGGCATATTGAACTAAAGAATATTTGAAATTAGGAATAAGACGATGAAAATGCAAAATGTTGTAATCGCAGTCGTGGCTACCAATATTGTATCCATTCTGGCGACAGTTTTAATTGTTGGCGGAAGGCAGACTGAAAAATCGCAGCCATTGCAGAAACCGGCGGCTCCACAGGCCGTGGTTTCGCCTGCACCAGTACTCCCTGTGGTTTCCAGGCAGCCAGCTGTGGATAAAGATAAAGTCCTGGCTTTTTTTGACAG
>JBDKVE010000158.1:0-15630 GCA_039679345.1 Anaerohalosphaeraceae bacterium | reverse complement strand
CGCCGCATCAGTAAATCAATATCCCCGGCGTCTTTGCTGTTGTTTTTGCGTCCTTCACAGAAGGCAAGGACTGAGCCTTTGTGCGTCGTAATAATCGACGGAATGCGATAGGTGTCATAGCCGCCCTGCCCGCCGACAAACAAATCCTGAAAAGTCGGCCGGGTTTCAATTCCGGCCTGCCCACCCCACACCCATCCTGCTGTCATCAACACCAGCATCCAATAATACGTCAAACGCATCGGTAGTCCTTTCCGAGATATGCCTTTCCTCTATACACTGCTGCCGACCTGCACCTGCTTTTGCTGGGACTTAGGCTGTCGGCTACAAAACTCGCCAAAGCCAACCTGTTCCAGCCGGGCAATCATGCTGTCGAACTGAGCCGTGGAAATATCCGTCAGCGGCAAACGAACCGGGCCACAGTCAATCCCCAGATGTTTCATCAGGGCTTTGGCGGCCGACAAGAACGGACATCCAATCGTAGCCAGTATCTTAATCATTTCCATGGACTTCAACTGCAATTGACGGGCCTCTTCCAGTTGACCGCGCTGAAAGGCATCCATCAGTTTCAGATACAGCGGGGCCGCAAAATTGTACGTACTGCCGACAGCACCTTTAGTACCCAGTGCCAGCCCGCACAGCAGCATCTCGTCCCGGCCAAACAGGATATCGTATCGCCCGCCTTCGAAAACCCGGCACAACTGATAATCCATCATATCTTCATAGGTGAACTTGATCCCCGCCAGGTTGGATATTGGGCCGGACGCTTTCTTCAGAAAATCAATCATCGCAAAATTCACCCCCGTCATCGACGGCATGTGATAATAGTAAAAAGGCAGTTTCGGAGCACTGGCGGCGATCTGGGCACAATAGTCAACGAGCGCATCGACGGTCGCCGGACGGAAGAAATTCGGCGCCATCGCACCCACCGCATAAGCCCCCGCCCGCTGGGCCTGTGCGGCCATCTGCCTGCAGGACTCAACGCTGTTTTCGCCGACATGCACAATCACCTTCAGCTTGCCGGGGGCGACTTTACACCAGACATCGGCAATGTCCAGACGCTCTTTGACCGTCAGCGATAATCCCTCGCCGGTCGTGCCGCAAACAAACACACCGGCCACCCCGTTGGCCGCATAGAAAGCCGCCTGTTTTTCGATGACGTCCAAATTGACGCTGCGATCGGCGTTCATTGCCGTAAACGGCGCCGCGATTAAACCCTCAAGATGCATATAATTTCCTTTTTAAAGCATTACGATATTTCTATTGCTCAGCGGCCCGTTGGGCCGTATTGAGACACACGGTATTTTCTGATTTAATACAACACAATCCAGTTAGAAAGCAGGATAACCAGGTCGTCCATATCGACCCTGAAATCCCCATTTAAGTCGCCCTGATGCAGCAGCACCACATCCGGCAGCACACCTCGGACCACCTGCACCCGGTCGATATCCCCGAAAAACGACCGCGTGCCCGCATTGAAGCTGCCCACGACCACATCGTTACCGTTGGCAAGGCTGCCGGTGGTTTTGTCCTGATTTTGCCCGCACAGATGTCCATCCACATAGAGCTGCAACTTCCGCAAAGAGGCATTCCGGACGGCGAGGACTTCGTGCCAGTCGCCATCATTGATTTTGATACTGCTGGTAACCGACGAACTGGCTTTCCCATCATCCGCAAAAAACAGCAGCTTGCCGCCCTGAATCCGCAGCCACCAGGAAGGCTGACCGGTCCCGACATCCTTGGCCGCCAGCGCCCCCGATGCTCCTGCATCTTCGCTGTCATGAGCTTCGGTTCGAAATACAATTCGAATCAAAAAACTCTCGTCGGCGTCAAAATCCAGAATGTCTTTGGATGCCGCATCGCTGATGCGCAGCCTCTGGCCGCTGCCGTCAAAGTGAACCGCCGACCCTCCCAGATACATCGGGCTGCCGTCGGCCACTGCCATTGATTTATTGGCCGTGCCGTGCAGGGCATACCCGCGGGCGTCTTGAACCACCCCGGCTCCCGCCGGAATCGTCTGGCCGGGCTGATATGCTTCAAAATCCCAAAAAAAGACTGTCG
Source organism: Anaerohalosphaeraceae bacterium (assembly GCA_039679345.1). GTDB lineage: Bacteria > Planctomycetota > Phycisphaerae > Sedimentisphaerales > Anaerohalosphaeraceae > Anaeroglomus. The sequence goes on along the minus strand of JBDKVE010000158.1, from coordinate 13,572 downwards.
CATCGTACAGCCAGTCCATGGAAAACCGCGCATACGAGATGCGATGATACGGCCAGCCGTCGCCGTTTTCATATAATAATCCCACCGTGCCATCGGCCAGGCAGGCCAGCGAGGAATAGGCGGCATTGTTTTTATAAATCAGCTTGGCCACCGGCCAGTTGACCGCGTTGTTATGACTGACCTTGACCGTCATTTTCACGCGGGTCGTCGCCGCCGGGTTGGAAAACAGAATCCGCCGCTGTCCCTGTTCGTTCACATGAGACACTGTACTGCCCTGACAAATCGGGCACACCAGTTCCGGATGGGCCTCCATCGCCGTCCAGGAGGAACCCTGCCCGTAACTGGTACTGATAATCCTGCAATTGACCGATGCCCGGCTTCCCGTGGCGCGGTCATTACGAAACAGGACACCATCATGGATTTCCACCACCGCCCCTTCGCCGGTCCGCTCCGGCAGATAGGCGCTTTCAACCCAGCTTTGACCATGATCATCGCTTTGTATATTGCGATTGTGGGCGGGAATGACCAGCCGCCCGACATGGCTGCCATGCTCAATTTGTATGCCGTTTCCCGGCCCGGTGGCATCCCAGCGAGTCGCGGGAGACTGGACCTCGCTGAACCGATTCACCGGCGCCGACCAGGTCAGACCATGGTCATCACTGAAACACGACCAGATGGTGCGGACGCCATCGCTGGTCCCGGCCGAAATTTCGCTTTGCGAATCCTGTCCCAGGTTGTGGGTCATAAACAGCCAGACCCGGCCGTTGGACCGATCCACCACCGGCGTCGGATTGCCGCAGGTGTTCTGCCCGTCATTCCATATAATCTGCATCGGCTGCCAGCTCTGCCCGTGATCGAGACTGCGGCGCAATACCAGGTCGATATCCCCCGTATCGCTGGAACTGTTTTTGCGTCCCTCGGCAAACGCCAGCACCGTGCCGTCGGCGGCGGCAATCAGGGAGGGAATCCGAAACGTATGATACCCCTCATAACCCTGATAGAAAGGCGTATTCTGCTGCCAGGTCTCGGCACCGGCCGCACAGACCAGCATCCCGGCCAGCAGCACCACTGCCGACAATTTCTGTATGCATGATAACATCATCGTTTTATTCCGTCTTGCCGGGTTTAAAAATCCGTCCATTACTCGTATTCGGAAGCAAGCCAGTTGTTTGCCATAATCGTAAAGTCGCCCAGGTCCACGACACAGTTGCCGTCCAGGTCGCCATCGGTAACCTTCAGCACACAAATCGGTGTCCGGTACGACCAGACAATCCCTTTACGGCTGAATGCACCGCCGGCATCCGTCCCTTCGGTGTCGACGCGCCAATAGTACACTGTTGCATTTTCCAGACCGCTGACCTGCACACTGCCGCTGGAAGCCGGCAGGGTCTTGACAACCTGACTCATGATCGGATCGGTCGCAATCACCACCGTTTCCGAGTTAATCGTCGCATCAGCAATCGGCGTCCAGGTCAGTGTATAAGTCGTCGGAACCGCGGTGGCTCCATCGACCGGGTTGGGATTGGTTGGAAGCTCAAACCGCTGAACAAACTGTTCCGGCGTCAGCGCCGCACGCGTCATCTTGACAAAATCAATCGTGCCGTTGAAGGTTCGTGATCCACTGGTATTGTTGTAGAAGTTGCCTATTGCGGCCAGACCTCCCGGAATGGCATCTTTATCATCAATCGTCGTGTCGGACGTCTCGAGTTCAAGAACTCCATCCACATACACCCGCAGCTTGGCCGCAGCCACATCACGCACGCCAGCGATATGATGCCAGCCGTCCCGTGTATCAGTCGTGCCGGTGACCGTCCTGCTGGCCGTGAAATTCGTGAATGTAAAGCGCACCTTGCCGTCGTTGTTGACGCGGAAATAATAAGCCGGGCTTTTGTCAACTCCATACCAGTAATCATCCTGCGAGCTTGGTTGGTACGAAAAGACGGTATTGTGACCGCCGTCGGTCCGGGTCTCAGGCCGAACCACCGCTTCAATCGTCAGATTGCCGTTGCCGGCCGGAATTACAGGGCCTGCACCGGCAATGATACCGCCGCCAAAATCATATCCCGGCTGCAAGAAACCAAACACGCTGGCCGGATTGACCAGGCTTGCCCCTTCACCAAAATTGTAACAGGGCAGACCGTACGAGGCATTGGTGGTCTCGGCCCGCTGCGACACCAGCAGATGGCGCTGATTGGCGCTGGAATCGACAAGCCGGTCGCCGGCATTAATCACCGTCCCCGGCGCCTGATCATCAAAGGCCCAAAAACCGGCATTCATCGCATCGGCATCGGCCGTCTGAAAACGCCAGGTCAGGCCGGTATTATTGAACGTCGCACCTTCTTTACTGCCGGCCGTATTGACACGCCAGTAATACACCCGGTTATAAGCAATGGGATTCAGCGTAACAAAGTTGACTGTCCCGCCCAATGTAAAGGTATTCAGAATGTTGGCAAAGGCTGCATCCGATGCCACTTCCACCGTCTGTGATGCGATGACGATGTTGGGTTCCGCCGCAGGAAGCCAGCTCAAATTGACCGACGGCGGTTCAATCCCGATGGTCGTATCCGGCATATTCGGGTCTTCCGCAGCCAGAATTCGCTGCTTCACGAATTGGTCCGGACTCAGCGCCCCCTCGGTAATCCGCAGAAAATCAATGCTTCCATTAAACTCCCGTGTACTGTTATTAAAGAACGACCCCACATACCAATCCTGCGTAGCGAGGGTTAAATCCGTCGTTGTCGGATCAATCTTGGAAGCAACCTGTATATAATCCACATAAAGATAGGCCATCCCGGCGGCATAATCGCGAACCGCCGCAATATGATGCCATTTCGCATCGTGCAGATTGACCGCCGCAGTCACCGACATCCGGCCCGGACCATCATCCAGAACCCATTCGATATTCCCATTGTTTTTGATCCTCAGGAATGTTTCTTTATCCGATTCCAGCGGAGTCTGAACAATCGAATGATAATTAGCTGACGATGAATTGCCCCTAGGCAGCCGAACCATCGTCTCCAGAGTAAAACTGTCTTTACCGCCAATCACCATCGCTGAGCCCGCAGCCGGTCCCCCATCACCAAACTCATACCCGGCATGGAAGATCAGTTCATCGGTGCCCGTACCCATGTTGATTGCCGACCCTTCTCCATAAAGAGGATTGGCATCCCAGTACTCCGGCAGATCCGTCCCGGTACCTGCGTACAAATCCCTGCCGTTACCGCTGCTGTCGCTGACGCGTTCACCCGGAACGCAGACCTGCCCCGGTGCCTTGTCATTGAATTCCCAGTTGACGATAACTGCCGCGTTGACCGTACAGATCACACTCAAACACATCAATACGGCCGCACTCTTTCTCATTCGCTTCATACTATATCCTCCACATAAAGGTTGATTTATACCGTACACGAAATCGAAATCAGATTGTCAATCCACTCCTGTTTGTTTGCTGCAATCATCTCCATTTGCCCCGCTGCGGCATGAAATACAAGTCGCTGCCTCCCAGGTCGCTCAGGTTGCAATAGTCTTCCCGCGTGGACAGGGCTTCAACATGCCCGTCCAGGTAAGCCGAATTCAACTGCATCTCCGGCGTTTCGGTCGAAAATCCCATATAATACTTGGCCGCCAGAGTGGTGCTGCCCTCCTGAATGTTGTACATATTTAAAAAATCAAAACTGGTGGAGTTTTTAAACGGATGCGATGCCATAAAATCCCCGTTCTGTCGGTTGTACGAATCGGCCCTCAAAAATGCGTCCGTCACCATCAGCGTATGACTGCCGACCACCGGATTAAATCCCGTCTGCTTTTTCCACCCCATATAATTCCACAGCAGCAGATAGGAACTGTCCATCATAAACACCCGGTCGTCTTTGTACTGGGAAAAATACTTTTCCTGCCATTCGACATCGCCGCTGGACATCGGGCAGCTCCAGATTTGCGGGTCGCTCATATAATCGCCCAGAACATCGATGACCGAGCCGCCGTTCAGCGCTGTCGTGGTTTTATAATAATACTTGAGCCGGTTGGGAATGGTCCAGTAAATGGCGGCCTGGGGGTCGGATGGGTCCGCCTGTCCCTGTATCGAGGGAGGCAGCGTGCCGCTGTGTTCGGCAGAAAAACTCTGAACCGAATCCACAATGCCTTTCTGGTGGGTCGAACACATTAATATCCGGGCCTGCTGCTTGGCACGCCGCAGGGCCGGAACCAGCACCGCCAAAAGCATTGCAATGATTGCAATGACGACCAGCAATTCAATCAGCGTAAAACCCTTGTTTCTTGGATACCTGCTCATCTCCATAATCTCCTGCCTGACTGATCCTGTTTATAGTGTAGGTTCACACACCGTGGAACCCGGATACATGCTCACGTCAAAGATAATGGTTTCGTTGTCGTCAATGGGGCGTTTTCCGGCCTTGATTTCACTGAGGATATGCGACGCCGTCCGGCCAAGCTGGTATTCATCCACCACCACTGACGTTATGGCCTGTCGAAAGACCGTATCCCGCTGACTGTTGCCAAATCCAATCACCGATAAATCTTCCGGAACGCGAAGCCCCATCCGCTGGGCCACAAAGCAAACCACCTCCGCTCCCAGATCATCGTTGCACAGAATCGCCGTCGGACGCCCGGCCGACTGCAGCAGCTCGGTCACCTTTTGCTTCTTGAGATTCTCGGTCTCTGCCGTGCTTTCCGGCGTCCGGGCTTCGGGTACAGTGACAATATGCGACTCCGGCAATTCCAGCCCCGCCGCCTCGAGTTCCCGCCGCAGGCCGCGGATATGCGCTTCGGTCATCATATATCGCCCGGTACTGAAATAGCCGATATGTTTGTGTCCTTTCTCAAGAAACAGCCGCCCCGCCAGGCGACCCACATTTTCACGGTTCCAGGTAACCGTCGGAATCTTCACCCCGGGTATCGGACGGTGACAAGCCACCACCGGAATGCCCGCTTTGACCAGGCTTTCGATTTGAAAAGCGGGCGTGTCCTGTGTCGTCGGAGGAACAATCGCCACAGAATCCACCTGCCCATACAGCAACTGCAGAATAATATTCCCCTGCTTGCCGATATCATTATTGGTCTGACAAATCAGGGTCTGGTAATTCCGTGTGGACAACTCATCATCAAAACCCCGCACCAGCACCGGGTACAAATGCCCGTGAATCCACGGCACCACCAGCCCCACAATACGAGCCTTATTGGCCGTCTTGCTGCGATCTGTCTGCGACAAAAACGTCCCCTTTCCATGAACACGATAGATATAGCCTTCACGTTCAAGTTCTTCAAAGGCCTGCCGGACCGTATTACGGGCCACGCCGATTTGCTCACAGAGATATTTTTCGCTGGGAAGTGAATCACCCGGGGCGTACCTGCCGGCCGCAACCTCGGAAAGGATGTATTTTTTAACCCGCTGCCACTTTAAGCCGGCCGATTGGATCTCTTTTATTGGACTCATCGCTCGTCCTTATTTAAGGTTGTTCAATACTTGTATATACAAGTATATCAAAACGATTACATATCGTCAATCTATTTTCTTTCATTGAATGTTTTTTTGGATTTCCCCCTTCCGCATACCCCAAAAATCGATTTAAGCAAGCCCGTAAGTAAATATTTAAGTATCTTTATTATAATTACTTACAGCATACAAGACCAGCCGTTCAATCGACTTCTTTTACCTGTAATACCCATAAAATATTTATATTATTTTAAAGATATGGGGATGTGCAATCGACCCGGCATAAACCAAAATCAGGGCCGGATAAGGTCGAAATTTCAATGGATTTACTACGGCATGTTGTCTATACAAGTCAGATTGAAACAAAAAGAGCATCTTCTCTTCCTTGAATGCTCAAGGATACAGAGGTGCAGAAATGAAATAGCAGCCTGTCTTTACTGCTTCAGCCCCTCGGCATCAAAAACCAGCTTGTCCTTGCCGTCCAGCAATTCCTGCCAGCCGATGCGGGCATTCCGATAGGCCGCCGTCCGGCCCAGAATCGTCACCAGATTGCTCCGGACACTTGGGGCAACCGTTGGGTTTTCAAACTGGTTTTCGGTGATCTGCCTATAGAAAGCGGCAATGTTGTTTTCGGCGCCTTCCTGATAAATCTGGTCGGTCTGCCCCTTGTAAAAATTCTTGCTGCGGAGCAGCACCTGTCCGCCGTAGGTGGTTTCCAGCACCCCTTTGGTCCCATGAATCCGGAACCAGTAGCCGTCCGGCCGGGTCTCTTGGGCATTGAACTGCCGCCCGCTGTAGGGAACGCCCACCTGGTTGGGATACTCAAACAACACGGTGAAGTAATCCCAGCAGTCGCCAACGTGCGTCCGTACCTTGCGTCCGCCGGTGCCGGTGGCACACAGCGGCGTCGTATTCATTACCCAGCTCATCACATCGAGCGTATGAATCTGCTGCTCAGTAATGATGTCGCCGGACAAACACTTATCAAAAACCCAGTTGCGAAGCCGTGCCTCCGGCGTGCCCGGTTCGGCCTGCGTCCCCAATTGAGATGTATGCGTAATCGCATCGCCAAAAACATAATCCCCAATCGCCCCCTCATGCACGCGGCGGATGGCCTCGACATAATGGGCGTTAACCCGCGTCTGGAAATCGACCAGAAAGCAGCGTTTTTTGGCAGTCGCCGCCTTGCCGCTGGCCTCAATCGTCTGGCACCCCGGCACATCGACGGCAATCGGCTTGGCCAGATAGACATGCTTGCCCGCATCGACGGCCGCCTGAGCCTGCTCGGGATGAAAATACGGCGGCGACTGAATTACGACCGCGTCCACCTCCGTGCATTCCAGCAGCTTCTTATACCCCGATAACGTGGTAAACCGCCGATTGGCCGGCACATTCAGCTTGTCACCGATGGCATCGACTTTGTCCTGAAAATAATCCGCCACGGCCGCAAGCTCATAGCCCCCATGCCTGAGAAATAAATTCGTAATCCAGGTGCCGCGTCCTCCGCAGCCAATCAGCCCCAGCTTGATTTTGGGGCCGGCCTGCACATCCGCAGCACGCAGCACCCCCACCCCCGAAGCCAGAATCCCCGCACCGACCAGAAAATCACGACGATTGATACTTGCTGTTCTGTTATCCATCGTTCAGTCTCCTGAAAAAAGGGTTTATGCTGATCTTACTTGAAACTTCCCGCTTCGTTGCAGCTTAAGAGCTTCCAGCCGCCAGCTTCCAGCACTATCTTTAGAAGGAAACCAGCAGATGCCAGATATAAGTATGGGCCATCGCGTCCACATCTTCCCAGACCTGCTGAAATTGGGCGTCATCGCCCTGAATCGGCGGCAGTTCTCTCTTTTTTTCGTCCCACGGAATACACACGCCGGGTTTCGGAGTCGGCTGTTTTGATTCATCCATCGGGTTTATCCTTTCCACGCTAATACTGCCCATAATCGCGTACAAAATCCGTCATGGCCCGAATATTCTCAATCGACACCTCGTTCTGCATGATGGCGCTGGCATCACAGATGTATCCGCCATCGACGGCCACCTCATCAATCACCCGCTTGCAGAAATCCCGCACAGCCTGCGGGCTTTCGTAGGCCAGCAGATAATTGGGAATCCCGCCGGAGATGCAGAACTTGTGCCCGATTTTTTTATGTACCGCAAACACATCATCCTGATCGGCATGAAAAACAATGCTTTGTTCGGGCAGCTCCAGAAAGGCATCCAGATGAGCCAGCCACCGGCCCTCGGCATAAAACATCGTCTGATGTCCATGCCGCCAGAGCTCCTCGATAATCGGCTTGAGCGTCGGCCAGTAAAGGGTGTTAAATTGGTCGTGACTGATAAACGGCACGCACCCGCGATGCATCCAGAAGCCAATCGGCACCTGTCGGGCCGGGTCCGCACTGGATAGCGCAATATGCAATAAATGGGGCATCAGGGCCTGGCAGGCACGTTGAACCTCCTTTGGGCGCTCGTGTAAATCCATCGCCAGTCCCATATATCCCCGAAGCTTATCGGCCAGAATGTCAAACGGCGCCTTGAGAATCCCCGAGATTGCCGATACCGTCCCGCTTTCCCGGCGCAGTCGTTCGATTTGCGGCCCAAACGCATGAAAATAACTCATCATCGCCATTCCGCCCTTGAGGAATGACAGATTGTTGCGAAAAGTCGCCGGCTGTCCCACGGCACACACATCCCCCGACACCCGCGGCAGCCAGACATTAAATAGAAATCCCGTCGGGTCGGCGATAAGCTGTTCATACTCATCGGCCCGCATGAAGGCATTATCCTCCGGCGGCTCCCGATACTGAAACCCCGTATCGGCGGGCACATCAATCCCCGGCACGCCGTAGTATTTCAACCCCACCGCATGGGTCAGCCCCGTCCAGACATACACCATGCTGGCCGCCACCGCATCCCAGTCAAAGTCCGCCGCACACTTCAGCGCCGCCTCGAAGGCCTTGCGATAATCGTAGCTGACCTCCTGACAGGTCATGCCGGCATACTTGGCGGTAAACTCAGCCACGAACGGACGAATCGGCACACAGTCCGGCTTGCCTTTGCGCAGCGCCGTCGTATAGCGTTTCAATCGCTGCTGATACAGCATTTCTTTGTCCGACATTCTCAGGCCCCGCTTTCTGTCAACATCATTGCTGTGTACAATAAAGACTTCACCTGAAATTCCACGTTTCGTCGCGGCTATGTAGAACAACATTCACCACGTGCTTGGTTTGCTCGCGGCATAAAAATGCCCGTTTGGCATATTATACCTTCATTGTCTTGGATTGCACGTCAAATCCAATCGTCTTTCGCGTCAGGAACGACTGCATTGCCATGTGCAAGACCGTCTGCGTCCGCAGGGCCAGGTCCATCGGGCTGAAGGTCTGCTTGTTGTGCGTCTTGCTGCATTCAATCAGGTTCCGCCAGTGAGCAACGTTGTCCTCGCCGCCTTCAATGGCGATCCGCTGCGGGGCCTTGGCACCCTTTTCCCGAATCGGGATAAACTCGATTTCCTTGTTGTCACGGATCACCAGGGAGCCATCCCAGCCGCGAATGACCGGACACCGCTGCCCGGCGCCGCGACCCGGCCCGGCGTTATAGTCATTACCCTGCGTGCCCATCACGACAATTGTCGCCTTTTCAGGATACTGGGCAATCAGCGAGAATGTATCCGGCACATCGCGCAGCTCGTACGGATGCCGATGCGTGCCGCCCAGCGCCGCAACGCTTTCCGGGAAGCCAAGCCCCATGATATCGATCACCTGCGTCAGGCTGTGCGGATACAGGTCCGTCACCGGCCCGCCCGCATAATCCATAAACAGCCTCCACCGGAAATAGCGATCCACATTGAACTCGCATTTGGGTGCATCGCCCAGAAAAGCCTCCCAGTCCAGGTCCGGCCCGGCTTTGGCATTGGGATCATCCACCGGCATCTCGCGTTCACCCCAGTCGCCAGTCCGGAAAAAGCCCGTCTCCGCATACAGCGGCTGACCAATCAGCCCGTCCTTCACCAGCTTTTTCATCTGCCGCCAGACCGGATCGCTCATCGCCTGCGTGCCCACCTGAATCACCCGATCACTGGCCGCGACCACCTCAGCCAGTTTCTTGGTAACCTCAAACTGCCGCCAGTGCGTCACCGGCTTTTCGCAATACACGTTCTTGCCCGCCTCAATCGCGGCAATCGCCTGCGGCCCGTGATGATGATCCGGCGTCGCAATGCAGACAATATCAATCGACTTATCGGCCAGTAGATCACGATAATCCGTGTACATCTTGGCGTTGACCCGCTGGGCCGTCCGCTCCCGTCGCGGCTTATAAATATCGCACACCGCCGTCACCGCGATATTGTCGCCGCTGCTCTTCATCCAGTTCAGCATATCCAGATGATTATTCCCCCGCCCGCCGCAGCCGATCAGGCCAATGTTAATCTGTTCATTGGGACTGTTCGACTCGGCCGCAGCCGCCCCGCTGACATACAGCGCCGGCCCCAGCGCCATCGCCGCCCCGGTCGTCTTCAAAAATCCCCGACGTGTCAATCCATACTGAATGTTTGTCTTTTTGATATCCATAGCAATCTCCTATAGGGTTTATTTTGCAGATTGTTTGATTTGTCGTAACCAGTGTTGATACAGTGTCTCGATCTCCTGATTGGAACGATGCCCATCCCACAGGGCAACGCCGTAACGAAGCGTCATCGGCTTATCCGCCGTCACCTCCAGCGGGGTCTCATGCAGCCGCATCGTCGCCGACAGATACGCAAAATGCTCTTTCATCGTAAACCACGTCGCCGGCCGCGGATTGCCCGGGTCATCAAACATCGCTACCGTCACCGGCTTGCCCTCCACCGCGGACCGATACGCACACCACGGCGACTCCGTCAGCCGCTCATCCCCGCGAAAAATCGGCCCCGGCTCTCCGCTCGCATACACAAACTCACCATTGTTATCCATCGACTGGACAAACCGCATCCCAAGCCCGTCAAAATGCCGTCCTGCAATTTTCGCCGCTTCCCGTCCCGCAGGCACACTAAAAACCGATGTCCACGTCGTCAGCACCGTCTCGCACTTGGGCACACGATGCGTCTCGACGAGTCGCACTTCTGTCAGTTCCCTGGCAGCCTTGGCCGCATCCATCCACTCAAGAGGACCAAACAGGCCATTTTCTTTGCCGAGCGAACTTCCGGCAGCCCACCCCTCAAATGCTCCCGGCACCTGATACCCGCACCCGGTGGTTTCCTCCCAGAAATTAATCCCATTAACGCTCCACCCCAGCATCAGTCCGTGATGATGCAGATGATCGGCCACATTATCCCGCAGCACATTCACCCCCGCCGGTGTAAACAGCTCCACCACATAAGGCTTATATGTTATATTTTTCTCATTAAAAACCAGCAGCGGCTGCTCGTTTTCGGAAATGGTCCAAATCCCCTTCTCAAAGCGAACCTGTGAAGAACGCTGACAACTCCCCAGCATCACCACCGAACAAATCAGACCATATAATGCGATTCTCATCTTCATTTTTCCTGTGCAGATAGGTAACGGTTTCTTACGCGGGTATTATAGCAAATTCTTCAGGAAGTCATAGCTTTTCTGTGCCTGCTCCACCGTGCCGCATTCCACCGAAAACACAATATCCCGCTGACACCGCTTGCACATCGCAATCGTTTTTGCCCAGTCAATCACCCCCTCGCCGCAGGCACAGCCCACCGGCGTCCCGGTCACCTTGCCGCGCTCGGCATCCGACTGCTGCAGCGTGATATCCTTGGCATGCAGATGCACCAGCCGCCCCAGCACATGCTCCAGCCACACATACGGATCCTGCCCGCCGAGATAGCCGTTGCCCGTATCAAAATTGATCCCAATCGCCGGAGACTGAACGAGTGCGTGAATTTTATCCAACCCCGCAGGCGTTTTGCTGTACTGCTGGTGAGGCTCAAGCCCGATCAACACCCCTCGCCCCTCCGCCAGCGCCGCCGCTTCCTTTAAAACATATCGCATCAGCACATGGTCTTCCGCCTCGGTCGTCCAGCCCGGCTTCGGCCCCTCGTCGGTATTGACCACCGGCGCCCCGCACTCGGCCGCAAACCGCACCGCCTGCTTGAGATATTCGCAACTGATTTCCGGCTTGCACAACGGACAATGGGCCGACAGCCCCGACACCTTCACCCCCGCCTTCTGACACGCCCGCGTAATCCGGTACGGATCATCCAGCATCGACACACTGTGAAAATACCCCGCCTCGCTGAGCAGCTCCCGCCCCCAATGCACCATCGGCTCGACATAGTCATAGCCGATCTGCGCCGCTTTCTCCACACCCCATTCAAACGATTTGTCGCAATGCCGCACAAACTCCAGATTGATGCCCAGCCGTACCTGTCCCATAGCCGTCCCTTACCTAAAGTCATTTTATTCGGTCATCGCATCCCAGTTGGCGATTGACTTACGCCCCCCATTATAGTAGGCTTAGCCCTGTCGTCTTCTAAAATTAGACAGTGAAAAATATTATACAAATGGGTCCGGCCCCGCCATGTCGCCATCACGAAACAAAACCTATCAGGCCGACCGCTGCGAACCCCTCGTACGAGCGGTGGACGCCGGCAAAGTGGACTTGCACGCCCTGACCCACGGCGGCTATCCCGGCACGCCCCTGCCCGCATCGCAACTGCCCGGCGTTCTGTCGGTGGGCTTCTGGGACATCAAAGGCCCGCAGGACTGGGGCCTCGGCCGGCACTGCAACGAAGGCATCGAAATTACCTATCTTGAAACCGGCACCATCGCCTTCACCGTGGACGGCACCGTCACCGAACTCCACCCCGGCACCATGACCATCACTCGACCATGGCAGCCCCATGCACTCGGCAACCCCCAGGTCGGCCCCGGCCGGCTCCACTGGCTCATCCTCGACGTCGGCATCCGCAAACCCCACCAGCGATGGCAGTGGCCCGCATGGCTCCTGCTGACCGCCGAAGACTGCAAACACCTGACCGAACTGCTCAGCCACAACGAAACCCCCATTTGGTCGGTCGATGCCAGGACCGCCTCGTATTTTATCCAGATTGCCGAGTTAATACAGACTCCCGATAAAATAGCTCGCATATCCGCACTGGCCGTGTGCATTAACGGCCTGCTGTTGTCGATCTATGAGACTTTGATTGAACGAAACATCCCCCTGAATCCGGAATTGACGACCTCCCAGCGCTCCGCCCGGCTATTCCTCGAATCCATCAAGGGCAATCACGCCCTGCTGGCCCAGCCCTGGACCGCGGCGACCATGGCCGAACAGTGCGGCCTCGGAATCACCCACTTTACCAAGGTTTGCAAGCAACTGACCAACATGACCCCGCTGGAATACATCAACGACCAGCGCGTCGAAACCGCCGCCCGACTGCTCCGCCAGCAGCCCAACCTGTCCATCACCGACATCGCCCTCCAGACCGGCTTCAACACCAGCCAGTACTTCTCCACCGTCTTCCACCGACACAAAAAATGCACCCCCAAACAATTCCGCCAGCGGTAATACCCTGCCATTTTCCGCCCTGCGCCCAACGATGGAAACGCCGCGGGAGAGGTCAAATCGATAATAATCTTGTTAAATGGCTTTAAGCTAGGTATCCTGATAGAGAGTTGAAATGGGTCTGTTTTAGAAAGGGGAGAGTACTTATGAAGATATTTTCGAGTGCACATGGAGTTTTACTGTTGAGTCTTTTCGTTTTGCCGACTGTGGCAGCAAGGACTGAACCACTGATTGTCGATCATCATTGTGTAAATATCACACAAATCCCGGCAGCAGCTATTCTTGAGGCCAAAGCCGAACTGCACATTGCCTACGGCCACACCTCGCATGGCTCGCAGATTACCGACGGCATGAGTGGACTGGTTGCCTTCGCCAACGCCGGCGGCAAAGGTCTTTCCCTGCCGACAGATATTTTCGCCTGGAATAACAGCGGCACTGGCGGTGCGCTGGACCTGCATGATTACGCCATGGGTGGCGATGTTGGCTATTATCCGGACTGGGTCAACAACACCATCGCTTACCTGAACAATCCGGCCAACGCGGATGTCAATGTTATTATGTGGTCGTGGTGCGGGCAGGTCACCAGCAAATACTACGATAATACG